>JAYSNU010000025.1:0-15751 GCA_043723545.1 Candidatus Nomurabacteria bacterium
CTTTTTTACTTTCTTTATTTTCCGCAGTATTTCCATTAGTTTATTCTGAAATTATTAATTATCCTCCATGTTCTTTGTGTTGGTGGCAGAGGGTATTTATGTTTCCATTGGTATTTATGTTTGGCATTGCACTTTGGGATAAGGATAGAAAAGTGATTCGTTATGCATTACCACTTTTGTGTGCTGGTTTTTTAGTTTCTTTATATCAAAATTTCTTTTATTATTTTGGAGAAAGTTCAACTCTACCTTGCGATGCTTCTGGGGTGTCTTGTTATCAGCGTTTGGTCTCAGAATTTGGTGGTTATATATCAATACCGATGATGGCTTTGACTGCCTTCGGAGCACTCCTTACATTATTTGCTGTTGCTCATTTTTTTAAAAAAGAAACGATATAACTTATGATTCGTAGACAAATTAGTGAAATAAGAGAAAAATCAGCGGGCTATATGACGGCAGCTTTTTCTCTTGTTGCAGGTTTTGCATGGAATGATGCGATTAAATCCTTTGTTGAATTTATATTTCCAGCAGCTACTTCTAAGTCGGTTTTTGCGAAATTTATTTATGCCATTCTTGTCACTGGTATTGTGATTTTAATTAGTCATTATTTACTTCAAGAGGTGGATAATAAAAAAGAGATAGTCCATAAAAAGAAAATGTAATTGAAAATATAAAGGTCGAGATTATTAATTATAATTTTGAATCTCGTCGCGCTAAAAGGAAGGTTGCGCGACATGATTTCGCTAAATCGTATGAATAAAAATAAAGTTGCTTTGGTTGTCGGTTCTTTTGCCAGTTTGTTTCATCTTGTTTGGGGTATTTTAATTGCTTTTGGTATGGCACAAGGGTTACTAGATTTTATCTACAATCTTCATTCTCTTAATAATCCTTTTACAGTAATGACTTTTGATTTGATGAGGACTATCGGTTTGATTGTTGTTACTTTCTGTGTTGGTTACGTCTTTGGTTATGTTTTTGCAATGATTTGGAATAAGCTTCATCAATAATTTTTTTGATAATCAATATGATTTCTTTTACTAAAAACGAAAACGCTTTTATGCGTAAGCTTAATACTCCGGCTAAAGTGCAGGATTTTTTGAATAATTTGGAATTTAATTTTGAGAAAAACGGTGAGACATGTAAATCACCATTTTTTATTTTGAGTGAAGGCAAGGCGCATTGTTTAGAAGGAGCAATACTTGGAGCTTATATTTTATCTTTGCATGGTTTTCAGCCGTTGTTGTTGCATTTACAGGCTACGAAGCATGATTATGATCATGTCATTGCACCATTTGAGGTAAATGGATTTTGGGGTGCGTTATCGAAAACAAATCATGCGGTACTTAGATATCGTGAACCTATTTATAAAAATATAAGAGAATTAGCTATGTCGTATTTTCATGAATATTTTTTAGATAATGGTGTAAAAACTTTAAGAAAATATTCTTTACCACTCAATTTAAATGTTTTTGAGAAGGGTTGGGAGATTGAAGAGGGAGATTTGTGGGGTATAGATGAAGAATTAGATAAAATAAAACATTATGATTTTGTACCGAAAAATTATATCAAAAAACTTCGCAAGGCTGACAGAGTGGAAATAGAAGCAGGAAAGGTGGTAGAGTATAAAAATGAAACATAAACAGATGAGGGTAATGGTTTTTGGGACTTTTGATGGCTTACACAAAGGCCATTTGGATTTTTTTAAACAGGCGAAAAACTTCATTAAAAATTCATTTTTAATTGTTTCAATAGCAAGAGATAAAAATGTATATAAAATTAAAAAGATCAAGCCAGTTTTAAACGAAAAACAAAGGCTGAGTTTAATTAAGAAATGTACTTTAATTGATAGAGTTGTTCTTTCTGGCCTTACGAATCATCTGCCCCATATCTTAAAAGAGCGTCCCGATATTATAGCTCTAGGTTATGACCAAAGATATTATATAAAAAATCTTAAAAAAGATTTGAAAAATAAGGGTTTGGCAGTAGATATTGTTCGTTTGAGGCCTTTCAAGAAAAATGTTTACAAAAACCACTTGCTAAAAAATAAAAGTTAATTAAAATATATTTTATTACTAGTCTTTAATTAATTTTAAACAATATGGAAGAAAATAATACACAAAAATTTATTAAAAAACTTTTTACTAGTAAAGATTTCTCTTTTATATTCTTTTCTAGTTTGATTTCTTTTATTATCATTATTTTGATTGTTTTGGGTGCAGTTTGGCGTTTTAGAGCAAATGTCTTTGGATATTTCGCTAAAGAATATGTCAAAGAAATGCAAGATAGAAATAGTGGTAATGGTAGTATTGCAGAAAAAATAATAGAGAGGCAATCAATTTTTTCTCAAGATCAATTTGTTGTTGATGCCGTAAAGAAAACGAACCCAGCTGTTGTTTCTATAATCATTTCTCAAGAAGTTCCTAAATATGAAGCTTACATTGATCCAAACCAGAATCTGAATCCATTTGGTGATATGTTCCCAGGTTTTAATTTTAACATTCCTCAATATCGCCAGAATGGTACAGAAAAAAAAGAGATTGGTGGTGGTTCTGGGTTTTTTGTTACTGGTGCTGGCTTGATAGTTACTAATAAACACGTAGTTGATCAAAAAAATGCCGAATATACAGTTTTTACTAATGATGGGAAGAAACATGTTGCGAAAGTAATTGCTCGAGATCCAATACTTGATATTGCCCTCATAAAAATTGAAGGAAATAATTTTCCATATCTAAATCTTGGAAATTCTGATTCTCTTGATGTTGGACAAAGTGTAATTGCAATAGGTAATGCACTTGGTGAATTTAGAAATACTGTTTCGGTTGGAGTGGTTTCTGGTCTTGCCAGATCTATCACAGCAGGAGATACATCTGGTAATTCAGAAGTGTTAGATCATGTTATTCAAACTGATGCTGCTATTAACCCAGGAAACTCTGGTGGGCCACTTCTTGATTTATATGGAAAGGTGATTGGTGTTAATGTGGCTGTCGCTCAGGGTTCACAAAATATTGGTTTTGCTTTACCAATAAATAGTATAAAAAGTGTAATTGAATCCGTGAAAGCTACTGGTAAAATAGTTCGTCCTTATCTGGGGCTTCGTTATGTGGTAATTAATGCAGAAATGAAAGATAAGAATAATTTAACTGTTGATTATGGTGTATTGGTGAAGGCTGGTGCCACAACTAGCGATCTTGCTGTAATTCCTGGTAGTCCAGCAGACAAGGCTGGTATCGTGGAAAATGATATTATTCTTGAAGTTGATGGTATAAAACTTAATGATAAAACGAATTTAGCTTCTCTTATTAGAGAGAAAAATATTGGACAAATAATAAAGATGAAAATTCTTCACAGAGGAGAAGAAAAAATAGTTTCTGTAACTCTTACAGCAGCGCCAACTAATTAATTACCTAACGTCTTTTAAGTTTATGGTTATATAGAAACCATAGAGTAATATTGTTCCTAAAACAAAGAAAATATATTGAAAAGAGGGAATTAATAACAATATAGGAATGGCTATAAGTGGAGCTATAACATATGCTAGTGGTGTCGTGTTTCTGAAAAAGCTTATTGCATCTGTGTCTTCTTCTTTCTCAAGTTTGAAGAAATAACTTTCTGTCATTATTTCAACAATTGCAGCACCAACTCTAGTACCAAATAAAATTAACGCCCATAGCCACAGTGATGAGTTATTAATTAATGGAATTATTAAAGTAAATAATGACATAATTAAAAATCCAAATTTTAACATTTTCTTTTCACCAATTTTGTCTGATAATTCTCCAGCCGGGAAGGTTAATAGAACAAATGGTAAAAGCATTATTGTAAAAATTATACCTATCTGACTCCAAGTAAAGTTTAGATAACTGTTGAGATATATCGGTGTATAAATTATCATCCAAGTATAAAAGAATTTAAGTATTAAATTTAAAAGATAGATTTTTGATACATGTTTGTTTTTTATAAAAAATCTGATTGTTTTTAATATGGGTATTTTTTTATATTGTGGATCCTTGAAATCTTTTAAGAAAAAAATAAAAATTAAAGTAGTGGCCATCATGAATATAGAGGCAATGAAATAAGAACCAGACAGAGAACTCTTGGCAATTATTGATCCAGAGAATATTTGCGCGAAAACCCAAGCGAGATTTGTTATTGTTAAATAAAAACCTCTAAATCTACCGATTGCTGTATTTTTAGAAAAATCTTCAAAAAATATATCAAGAGAGGTGAAAAGTAATGTACTTGAAATAAAATAAAGCATGAAAGCAAGTATTGCTACATAACTTGTACTTGCAGAAGAAAGCAAAATTAAAGAAAAGAATAAGATTATACTTAATACTATAGCAGTAAAACGATTTCCAATTTTTGTTAGAATTCTTGGTATTTTTATTAATGCGATGATTGTGAGGAATGAAGATAATATATAAATAGCACTTATATAGTATGTATTTATAAAGTTTTCTAAAAAACTTGAATTTATATAAGAAGTAAGCGCAATTGATATTGAGGATAGAAAACCTATTAAATATATTATTATTCTATTTGTTCTCATACACTTAAAACAACCGGTATGACTAATGGTCTCTTTGCTGTTTTCTGATATAAGAATTTTGAAACACTTTCTCCGAGATTTGCCTTAATATGATCAAAGATTTGATTATCATTTGGATTTATTACTGGTGGCATTTTTGCTGTAGCGTCTTCTACACTTTTGCGAATTATTAATCTTACTTGTCGTAAGAGTTCTTGATTTTCTTTCAAATAAACAAAGCCACGAGAAATTAAATCAGGTGATTTTTTTAACTTTCCAGTTTTTTGATCAATTAATGCAATGATAACAAACATTCCATCTTGGGCGAGCATCATTCGGTCTTTGATGACTACGTCTTGGGTGTCACTGATAGATACACCATCCACCATCATGGCGCCACTCGGTGCTTTTTCTTTACGCAATATCATCTTTTCTCCATCGGCAGATATTTCAATTATCGAACCATTGTCTGGAACAATAATATTTTCTTCCGACATACCGACTTCCATTGCTAGTTCTTTATGTCTGACGAGCATTGAATGCCATCCATGGATTGGTATAAAGAATTTCGGATGAGTTTTGCGGTGTAACCATTTGATGTCTTCTTGGTTGCCGTGACCAGTAGCGTGGACGAAATCTTCACCATTGGTACGATAACTTATGATACGGACACCTTGTCTAGTGAGTCCGTCTTTCATTTTTTGAACTTGAAGTTCATTTCCAGGCACAATAGAAGAGGAAAGGATTATAGTATCTCCCTTGTGAAGTGCAAATTTAGTATGAGTTTTATTTGCTGCACGATTTAAAGATGCAAATTCTTCACCTTGTGCTCCAGTCATAAGGACGACAACTTTATTTGGTGGGTAATCATTTATTTCTTCTATGGGTATTATTGTTCCTTTTTTGGGGGCAAATAATTTAGCTTCAATTGCGACATCTATATTTGTTTTCATTGAACGACCATCTATTGCTATCTTTTTACCAAGAGTTTCAGCGTATTTCACTATATGAGCAAGACGAGTGATATGTGAAGCGAAAGCCGCGATGATTATGCGTCCATTTATTTTTTTTAATAAATTTTCAAGACCCCTATGGACTTTTTCTTCTGGCAATGAAAATCCTTCATTTTCTATATTTGTAGAATCAGTTAATAAAGCTAGAACTTTCGCTTTATCAAAAATGGAATATTCTTTTTCTTCAGCTTCTGAAACAATTCCATCAACTTGATCAAGTTTGTAATCTCCAGGTGTCACTATCCATCCATTTTTTGTTTCTATTATTATTCCCATCGAGTCTGGTATTGTGTGTGTGACTCCAAAGAATTTTATTTTTATTTTTCCGCAAGTTATTGTTTCATCTTTCTCAACTATGACTTCTTTCATTGGTTGTAATTGAGGAAATTCTGCGTGTCTTTTTCTCATCATCAAAATAGAAAGGTTTCTCGAATATACTGGTGGATTTCCAATACGAGATAAGACAAGAGGAACACCACCGATATGATCTAGGTGACCATGGGTTATTATAAGTGCTCGAATTTTGCCTTTTCTTTCTTCTAGGTAGGTTGTATTTGGTATTACGTAATCTACTCCAGGAGTTTCTTCGGTTGAGAAATGCATACCAGCATCTATAACTATTATGTCATCGCCAATCTCTATGGCTGTCATATTTTTTCCTATTTCTTCTACACCCCCGAGTGGAATGATACGTATAACCCCTTCTTCTGGTGGGGGAATAGTTTTTTCCTTTGCATTTTTATATTGTGGTTTATTTCCGAAAGAACTTTTTCCTCTTTGTCCTTTACCAAATTTTGAATATTGGTAAGTAGAACTTTTCATTGTTTTCTTTTTATCACCAATTTTATTTATTATTTGTTTAGGCATGACAGAATGAGCCGTATTTGTATGCGGATTTGTATTATGTGTTGTTTTCTTTTCTTCGATAGTGAATGCACTGAATGGCACTCTATTTTTTTTTGTCATTTTTTAATTGTTAGCGAATATTTTCCACACGTTATCTATTTCTGTGTACCATAGATATGAATTTATAAATCTATTAGAAGGTGACGTTATGTGGTCAATATTAAGACCTTCTAATTTTTTCGATACTACATATATGAAGTTTGGACTGTATAAGAAGACTGCAGGTATGTCTTTTTTTATTTCGTCTTCAAATTGAGCGTATTTTTTAATTCTAGCTTTCTCGTCGACTGTAATGAAAGCACTTTCTAATATTTTGTCTACTTTCGCATTTGTATACATAGCGACATTGAGCCCCGGATCATTTCGCTGTGATGAGTGCCAAAAGGCAAGTAGATCTGATTCATGATTAATGATTTGTCCAAAAAGCAATACGTCATATTTTCGTGGTCGTATTACTCCTTGATTTAGATTTCCAATTTCGAAAGTTTTCACATCAACTTTCATTTTCAAATTTTCTAGATCTTGTTTTACGAGTTCGGCTGATTTTACAAGATCAGGAGTGTTTCCTGTCGATATAGAGAATTCTAATATTTGATTTGTTTTTTTCTTTTTTACAACAGTATTCTTTTCTAAAAATCCACTAGGTCCTATTTTCCAACCGTCTTTTGCTAAAATATCTTGAGCTTTTTTTGTTCTTTCTTCTTGTGTTTGATTTGTATTTGTATTTAATTTCTGGTAATCAATTATATTTGGTGGTATTGGGTCTTCAATAACTATTCCATAACCCTTCAATACTTCACTCACTATTCTTTCTTTATTGATTGCTTTATCTATAGCACTTCTTATATTTTTGTCAGTAAAAATTTGATTTTGATTTTGATTAAAGAAAAGACCGAAAATTCTAGGTAATACTGCTGTCTCTATACGATTATTTTTTCCTTTTAAGAAACTTGCATCTTCTGGTGTTATAGAACTTATTTGATCTACGGCACCAGCCTCATATGCAGACACTAGACTAGTTTCATTTGAATAAAAATGTAAACTTATATTTTTTAAATACGGTTCTTTTTGTATGAAATTCTTAAAAGAGACAAGTTCATAAGAATCTATAGTACCAGTAGAAGTTTTATTTATTTTATAAACCATGTAAGGACCAGATCCTATGGGATTTGTATTTGCATCATTTAGTTCAATAGGGGAGTTACTCCATATATGTTTTGGCATAATACCAAGGGTCATATTGTCCAAAAAAGAAGCATAAGATTGTTTTAAAGTAAATTTGATTGTCTTATCGTCTATTTTCTCTACAGTGATTCCATCCCAGTTGCTTTTTCTTGGACTTTTTATAATTGGGTCTTTAACTGCATTAATAGTGAAGATGACATCATCGGATGTTACGGGTTTTCCATCTTGGAAAAATATTTTATCTTTTAGAATAAAAGTATGAGTCAATCCATCTTTTGAACTTTCTACACTTTTTGCTAAATCAGGAATTATTGTTCCATCTTTTTGTTTTCTCATTAGTCCTGAGTAAATAAGTGTTGTTAAGTCATTATCGGCATCTGATAGGGCTAATATTGGATTAATGAAACGCGGAGTACCCATGATTCCTTCGGAAATTATACCCCCTTTCATTGGTATACTAACTAAAAAAGAGCTGTTTATACTTTGTAGTATTGAAAGAGTGCTAATTACTAGAACAACAACAAAACAAGAAAAAATAGTCCATTCTTTTTTTGAAAAGAAAGATAAGGCTTTTTCAACTTCTTCTATTTTAGGCAATTTGAAATTGCGAATAATGCTATAGAATTTTCCCATAAAGAAATATCAAGAAAACAAATACAAATATCAGACTAGACCTTCGCTTTTATTATTATAGCGAGAAATGCCGACAAAGCAAAAAGGATTCCACAGATAATGGCTACATAAAAAAGGAATTTTTCAAATCCTCGGCGTGTGTGATGGAAAGAAGAACCATCTCCTCCACCGAGCGCACCACCGACTCCAGCACCTGATTGCTGAAGCATTATTGATAAAACCAATATTACTGAAAGGATAATCTGCGCATATGGCAGAATCTTAGCTATAAAACTCATGAGGGGATTATTGCATATTTTGAAAAATAAGGCAAATGTTGCTACAATAGGGATATGTCAAAAGAAATTTCAATTTTAGGTTTGTTTCAAAAATTATTCCATAACTTTAATTCTCGTGCGATGAAAGATGCGACTCTTGCTTATAAGAAGCATTTGGACGATGGAGGCAAGATGTTGCTTGCGATGGGTGGAGCTATGTCTTCGGCTCAGATGGGTGTGACTTTGGCAGGAATGATTAAGGAAAATAAAATTCATGCAGTTTCTTGTACAGGCGCAAATCTAGAAGAATCAGTTTTTCGACTTGTAGCTCACGATAGTTATAAGGATTATCCTGATTATAGATATTTTACAAAAGAAGATGATGAGGCAATTTTAAATAGAGGAGAGAGAAGAGTAACAGATACATCCATACCAGAGGAAGAAGCATTTCGTGTGATGGAACCCATCATATTGAAGCGTTGGAAATCTGCACAAGAAAAAGGTGAAAGATATTTTCCTCATGAATACTTTTATCAAGTACTTTTATCGGATGAATTAAATGGTAAGTATGAGGGTAATCCAGAACATTGCTGGCTTCTTGAAGCTGCAAAGAAAAATCTGCCGATGGTTGTGCCGGGTTGGGAAGATTCAACTTTGGGAAATATTTTCGCTGGTTATTGTAAAGCTGGCGAGGTTAGTCCATCTGTCATGAAAACAGGCGTGGAATATATGATGTATTTATATGATAGATATATGGAGCTTGCGAAAGATGGTCCAGGTTTAGGATTTTTCCAGATTGGCGGAGGAATCTCTGGAGACTTCCCAATATGCGTAGTACCTTCTATTAAATATGATTTAAAAAAAGAAGTTAGACCTTGGGGATACTTCTGTCAGATTTCTGATTCGACAACTTCTTATGGTTCATATTCTGGGGCAACTCCAAATGAGAAAATCACTTGGGATAAATTAACGAAAGACACACCGATGTTTGTGATTGAATCTGATGCTACTATCGTGGCACCACTTATCTTCGAAGCCATATTAGATAGATATACTTTAACTGAAAAATAATTAATTAAAAAATTTATGGATAAAAAAATACCTGGTTTTGAGAAAGAGAAGATGTATAGGGAAAAGCTTCATAATGATTATTAATTAATTTAAATTTTAATGATAACAAAAGAACTCGTGGACTTTGTGAAGAAAATGAGATTAGAAAAACATGCCGACACAGAAATCATGTCGATGTTGGTTTCTAACGGTTGGCTTTCTATGGATGTAATGGAGGCTTTTCAAGCCATAGATGCAGTTACAAAAAATGTTCAAACTCCACCAATTCCACCAATCCCTTCTGTCGCCCCAATGATTGAACCCGTAGTATCAATAAATACTCCTTCACAGATTCCACCAGTTATGTCTTCTATCCCTGTTGAACCAGTGCCATTTCAAATGCCGCCCAACATAAGTGCACAAATTAATAATCTTCAACCTATAAATGTCGGCATACCGAAAGATATTAGTATGATGCCGAAAGAAAAAGAAAAAAGTACAAGTCATAAGGGATTGATTGCTTTTTTTGTTGTACTTTTTTTTGTATTAGCATTGGGAGTTTCAGCATATTTTTATAGAGATAATTTAAAAAATTTATTAGGGTTTACTGAAGTTCCACAAGTCATTGTTCCTGAAGTTCCCCAACCAGTTGTACCTATTGCACCAACAGTACTTAATTGTGTTGATAGTATGGATTGTTTCGTTGGAGCAGCTCAAAATAATTGTCAGTTGGCAAAGTTGGATTACTCTACATCAATACCGTTACCATTTAATCCGAAAGATCATCCAAATTTAATCACCGCTAAAAGTACAAGACATTTTGAAATTCGAGGTAAAGAAAACGATAATTGTATTTTTTATGAAAAATTAATTTCTTCTTCTGTTGTATTAGATCAGACAGAATTAGCTAAAATTACAAATGTAACAGTAAAAGACAAAGCAAGCTCGGAAGTTCTAATAGGTACTATGAATAAATCTGCAGGACAAATGGTTGGCAAAGATGCTATATGTAAAGTTACTCCTTTAGTATTTAAGACTAAAATGGATAATGAGATAAAGGGTAATTTTTCTGTTAGTGGCTCTATCGATACTAAAACTGGGAAAACTACCAGCAATGACCCTTATGTATCCCAATGTGTAGGTGAATTATATAATCCAACTGTAAAAGTTATTCAGTAGGTCTAATAACTTACTTGCATTTTTTAAAGAAGTGTGCTATATTATTGAGGTGTTTAGACACAAGGAACATCGTCGAAGTTTCGAAGCAAATTATTGTAACTTAAATTAATCTTATGACAGGAACAATCAAAACTCTTACAGATAAAGGATATGGATTTATCGCTCGCGAAGGCGAAGCGAAGGATCTTTTCTTTCATTCTAAAGAATTAGTTGGTGTTATGTTTGATGAATTGAAGACAGGGGATACCGTTTCTTTCACAGTCGTTGACAGTGAAAAGGGTCCAGCTGCTACTCAAGTATCACGCGTATAATACTTAACAAATAAAAGCACCCTGATCGCAAGTGATGGGTGTTTTTATTTTGAGTATATAATAAGTGAAATAATTTATATGGCAAAAGACGAAGTAATTTTAAGATTCGATAAAGTCTCCTTTGAATATGGAGTAAATAAACCTATTTTAGATGTGGTGTCTTTTCCTATTCGTCGTGGAAGTAAGATTACAATAATGGGACAGAATGGTGCTGGTAAAAGTACACTTTTTAATCTTATTGTTGGTGGTATTAAACCTGAGTCTGGAATTATAAATACACAAAATGGTTTAAGCATAGCTACCGCAAAACAAGTGATAGCTCGTGAGGATTTAACTTTAACCGTTCGAGAGTTTTTTAATAAATGTTTTCAAAAAAAGGTTTATGATATTGATCCCAGAATAGATGATGTGTTAGAAGTAGTGAATTTGAAAGGTCATGAAAAGTTGCACGAGAGAATTTTGAAGACTTTTTCAGGTGGACAACTTGCACGAATACTTCTTGCTTCTGCTCTTATTCAGGATCCAGATTTGTTATTGCTTGATGAGCCGACAAACAATCTAGATAAGATGGGTATAGAGCATTTAACAAAATTTTTAATAAATTATAAAAAGACAGTGGTGATTATTTCCCACGATGCTGAATTTCTAAATGCATTTTCAGACGGGGTTTTATATTTAGATGTACATACCCATAAAGTCGAGCAATATGTCGGTAACTATAAGAATGTGTTGAGAGATATCACAGCAAGAGTTGAGAAAGAAAATATGAAGAATGCTCAGCTTGAGAAAGAAATCCAAGCTAAAAAAGATCAGGCTAATGTTTTTTCTCACAAAGGGGGACAACTTCGTTTGGTTGCGAAGCGTATGCGTGAGAAGGCCGAAGAATTAGAAGAAGAAATAGTTGATGTCAGAAGAGAAGATAAAACAATAAGGAATTTTATTATTCCGTGTCAGGAAGACATCAATGGAGACATCATTACGATAAATGGTTTTACCACTATGAATGCTAAGAATGGAAAGATTGTAAAACATAAAGCAAATTTAAAATTAAAAAAGAATCAGCATCTTTTACTTTCTGGTCCGAATGGTATAGGCAAAAGCACCTTACTTGAACACTTGGCGAATGGTACAGCAGAAAATGCGAAAATTTTAGAAGGTATAAGGGTTGGATATTATCGGCAAGATTTTTCTACACTTAATTTTGAACATACTGTTTATCAATCTTTAGCACATGCTATGCACTTAGGGGGGTTGCCGCTCAATGAACAATTTATGCGAGGAGTGGCGGCAAGTTTTCTCATTACAGGTGAACTTATAAATACTAAAGTTGGAAGTCTCTCAGAAGGACAGAAAGGGCTTGTGGCTTTCGCTGGTCTTGTTTTACAGCGACCCGGACTCCTTATATTAGATGAACCAACTAATCATATAAACTTTCGTCATATTCCTGTCATAGCGAAAGCGATTAGTGATTATAAGGGTGCGGTAATTATTGTCTCTCACGTACCAGAATTCGTAAATCAAATAAGAATTGATGAAACTCTAGATTTAGATAAATAGGTATCTTTCATGTTAAAATATATAGGATGAAAAAGTTTATTAATATACTTTTCACGATTTTATTACTTTTTTTTATTGGATATTTGTATCAAAATGTCTCTAGTCGTGATTTCAATCTAGCTTGGAAAAATTTCAAAAATATCTTCTTTCCACTTGTTCCATGTGCGCAACCTATATCATATAAAATTGGAACTTTTGATGAACATTTTAATATTACACAGGATTATTTTCTAGATGCAATGAAAGAAGCTGAGGCTGTGTGGGAGAAACCATATGGCAAAGAACTCTTTACTTTTAAGCCAAACGACACTTCGAATATTTTAAAAGTAAATTTAGTTTTTGATTATCGACAAGAAGCGACCAGCAAGCTCGCTGATATTGGTATTACGGTCAAAGACACACAAGCTTCTTATGATTCTTTAAAAAGTAAATTTGAAAGTCTAAAAGCAGAATATATAAATAAAGAAAAGAATTTTCAGATATCTTTGTCTGTTTTTAATACAGATAAAAAAAATTATGAAGACTTAGTAGCGTATTGGAATAAAAAAGGTGGTGCCCCACAAAAAGAATATGACTCTATTCAAAACATGCGTTTGGCTTTAGAAAATAAATCTAAAGAATTACAAAATACTCAGAATATTTTTAATAATATGGTTTCAGAAATAAATTCTATGGTTGTGGTTCTTAATCGCATGGCCTCAAATTTGAATATAAATGTAGCAAAGTATAATACTATTGGGGCTTCTCGCGGGGAATCTTTTGAAGAGGGTGTTTATCGTAGAGACAATAATGGAGAGGAAATAGATATTTATGAATTTAGCAATAGAGCAAAATTGGTGCGCGTATTGGCACATGAGCTTGGTCATGCACTGGGTATAGAACATGTGAAAGATCCGAAAGCCATAATGTATGAATTAAATCAGGGGAATACACAGAGTCCGATCGAAGCTGATTTGAATGCTCTAAGGGTTATTTGCAACTCTAAAATTTAGGTTCATAATTAATATATTATAAATAATAAATAAAATTATATGGATATAACATTATTGGTTGCAAAAGTTTTAGGGATTGATTTAATGATAAGTGGCATTATTCTTGTTTTAAAACCAAATTCTTTGCGTACTTTACTTAAAGATTTTTTTGAACATCCAGCGATAGTTTACCTTACTGGAACTATTCTTATTTTCTTAGCATCTGTATATCTTCTTCAATATAATTCGTGGGAAAGTATGCCACAGAAAGTTGTGACGGTCTGTGTTTGGCTAATTGGACTTAAGGGATTAAATTTTCTTTTTTTTCCACAACAATTGAATGATTTTATTATTAAAAGAGGCAAAAGTTTCTTCATTATTTATGGAGGAGTAATTGCTGTTTTATTGGGTTTGTATCTTTTCTTATTAAAATAAATTGTTTTATATACATGTGAAGGTTAATGCTGGGGCAAAGAAAGAAAAATTTACTCAAAAGAGTAAAGATCATTTTGTGGGGTCGGTAAAAGAAAAAGCAGAACATAATATGGCAAATAAAAAATTGATTGAATTAGTGGCGGAACATTTCGAAGTCCCAAAATCAAAAGTCCGAATTATAAATGGGCATCATCATCCGAGTAAATTATTGGTTATTGATTTATGAAAAAACAAATAACTTTGAAAATTAGTGGGAAAGTGCAAGGAGTATTTTTTCGGGATTTTAGTTGTATCAAAGCTATAGAATTTAATTTGTCTGGTTATGTAAAAAATGATGAAGATGGAACAGTCAGCATTGTTGCCGAAGGAGAAGATAAAGATTTGCGAAGTTTTATCGAGTGGTGTAAGTATGGACCCGATAGCGCCGAAGTAGAGAGGGTGGACATAAAATGGCTGGAGCCCATAGGAAGTTTTTTTGATTTTAAGGTGCTGTAGTGTATTTATCTGTTTCGATCTTAGCTATGGGTGCAATACTTGCATCTTGGAGATAATTTTCATAATTACTTTAAATGTGGTAGTATTGGAGTATTAATAACTTGCCCTGAGATTTGTCGAAGGGTTAAACGAATATAAAAAAAATGGCAGAAAAAAAAGTTTCCGCATTTATGAAGCCAATGAAGGTAAGTGCTGAATTAGCAGAAGTTGTAGGGAAGGGCCCCATGCCTCGTTCTGAGGTTGTAAAAGCTTTGTGGGTTTATATTAAGAAGAATAATCTTCAAGATCCAAAAGCAAAACGCAATATTGTTGCAGATGCTAAGTTGAAGGCAGTATTTGGTGGTAAGGCAGTAGTCAACATGTTCGAAATGACGAAGCTTGTCTCAAAGCATCTTTCATAATTACTAATCTAAATAATATATTTATGGCAAAAGGAGATACACATCAACATAGAGAGAAGAAGAAACCCAAAAAAGTAAAGGCTAAATAGTTATTAAAAATACCCCTTATTTAAGGGGTATTTTTATGCTTGACTTGTCATTTTACTTAATATATACTTGCTTTCAGTGACGTCTAGTCCATTTTGGATTATGGCGTTTTTGTTTCAATGTCTTTTGACAAGTGAATAAGTTCCGGCTCTATGAGTTTCATGGGTCGGGACGAAATTGAGAACCCCCTCTTTTCAAATGGAGGGGAAGCAAGTCTCAAATGTTTATTTCATAAATAATTTTTAGAGAGCGATGATTGAACTCTAACGAGTCAAAAAGAAATAGTTGAAGTGTAAAAACCAAATGCTGTTTTTTATTTTGTTTCGTTCTAATTAACTTTTAGTTAGAGTTTGATCCTAGCTCAGGATGAACGCTGGCGGCGTGGATAAGGCATGCAAGTCGAACGGACTTTTTATGTACAGAGATGCGATTATATCAAGTCAAAGTTTTTAAAAAGTTAGTGGCGAACGAGGTAGTAATACGCAGGAACTTCCCCCAAAGTCTTGAATAATCCGTCGAAAGACGGACTAATACAAGATGGTCTCGCAAGAGTAAAGTTTTAACGCTTTGGGAAAGGCCTGTGCGGTATCAGCTAGTTGGCGGTGTAAAAGACCACCAAGGCTATGACGCCTAGGGGAGGTGAGAGCCTGACCCCCACCGATGGTACTGAGACACGGACCATACACCTACGGGTGGCTGCAGTCGAGAATCTTCCACAATGGACGAAAGTCTGATGGAGCGACGCC
>JAYSNU010000026.1:0-2329 GCA_043723545.1 Candidatus Nomurabacteria bacterium
ACTTTCAAGCTTCGAGATTGGGTTTTTTCTAGACAGCGATACTGGGGTGAGCCGATACCAGTAATACATTGTGAAAGTTGTGGCATAGTACCAGTGCCTGAGAAAGATTTACCAGTTGAGCTTCCTAAGGTTAAGAATTATCAACCAACAGATAGTGGAGAATCACCTTTAGCAAATATATCTAAATGGGTAAATGTTCAGTGTCCAAAGTGTAAAGGTAAAGCGAAAAGAGAAACAGATACGATGCCCAATTGGGCGGGTAGTTCTTGGTATTATTTGAGATACACTGATTCAAAGAATGTTAAAGCTTTTGCTGACTCCAAAAATTTAAAGTATTGGACACCAGTGGATTGGTATAATGGTGGAAATGAACATACTACTCTTCATCTTTTGTATTCTCGTTTTTGGCATAAATTTTTATTTGATTTAAATTTAGTCCCAACCAGTGAGCCATACAAAAAGCGAACTTCACATGGAATGATATTGGGCGAAGGGGGAGTGAAGATGTCCAAGTCTCTTGGTAATGTTATCAATCCAGATGAAATTGTGAAAACATATGGAGCAGACACTTTACGTGTTTATGAAATGTTTATGGGGCCTTTCCATCAATCT
Organism: Candidatus Nomurabacteria bacterium; assembly: GCA_043723545.1. Classification (GTDB taxonomy): domain Bacteria; phylum Patescibacteriota; class Minisyncoccia; order Phycocordibacterales; family UBA9973; genus UBA9973. The sequence continues at coordinate 613 of JAYSNU010000026.1, forward strand.
GTCGCTTGGTCTACAGAAAGTATAATTGGTTCTCGCAGATTTTTAGAAAAAGTTTGGAAGATAGAGATAAAAGTTTCAAAACAAAAAAATTCCTCCGGATTACTCCACCCTTCGGGCGGAACCTTCCCCGTTCAGAATTCTTTTATTTCGAAACTTCTCAATAAGACAATCAAAAAAGTTGGTGAAGACATAGAGTCAATGAGTTTCAATACGGCAATTTCGACAATGATGATATTAGCGACAGAGATGGACAAGGCAGGAGTGGTGGAGAAAGAAGACTATAAAAAGTTTTTACAAATTTTAGCACCATTTGCTCCACATATTACTGAAGAATTATGGATGATGTTGGGTGAAAAGAAGTCCATCAACATTTCTAGTTGGCCAAAGTATGACGAAACTCTAATGAAAGACACAGAAAGTAAAATTATTATTCAGGTGAATGGCAAAGTTCGAGCAGAAATTATGGTGGGTGCTGACGAAGACGAAGAAAAAATAAAGCAAAAAGCCCTTAATAATGAGACTATTTTGAAATTTATTGCAAGTAGTGAAGTTAAAAAGGTTATCTATGTTAAAAATAGACTTGTTAACATAGTAATTTAGTTGCATTGATACACACTATTGTATACAATATATGAATATAAGTGTGTATTTTATTAATAATTTAAAAAATAAAAAATATGTTATCAAATCTTTTAGATAGAATTTCTTTCGTTTCTTTGTTTTTAGTAATAGTGTTGTTGCCAGTTTTCTTTTTACCATTAACTAAGATTTCGGTAGAAACATCTAAAGGGTTTCTTCTTGTTGTCGGTTTGGTTATTTCTATTATTTTCTGGACCATGGCAAGATTTTCTGATGGGAAAATAACAGTTCCTCGATCTTGGGTTTTGTCTTCTGGTTTTGCCATTGTTGTTGTATTTTTTCTTTCAGCATTCTTCTCTTCAGCCAGTGGTGTTTCATTTTTTGGAACTATGTTTGATATAGGTTCTTTCTGGTCTATGGCTGCTTTCTTTATGTTGATGCTTACTTCATCCATGCTTATAAAAGGTAATAGTAAAGCAGAGAAGGTGATGTTTGGATTGATGATAGCTTCAGCTGTAGTTCTTATTTTTCAAACAATTCATTTATTTTATCCTACAGTTACAACATTGGGGGTCTTGGGGGCCAATACTGATAATGTTTTTGGTTCTTGGAATGCATTTGGAATTTTTGCTGGTCTATTTTGCATAGTATCTATATTTTTGATGGAGTTTTTCTCAATTTCTAAGTTAAAGAAAATTTTACTTAGTATTTTTCTTTTACTTGCTGTATTTTTAATTGCCGCAGTTAATTCTACTTTAGTTTGGGGATTGGTTGGATTTTTCTCTCTTCTTGTTTTTACCTATAAAGTTTCACTTTCTTTCCATAAAAACAAAGAATCTGGTTTGAATATAAATTTCCCAGTAGTATCTTTCATTTTTATTCTTATTCCGCTACTTTTCTTTATGTCTGGCCAATTTATCGGTGGCTATATTCCTAATAGATTGCAATTGTCTAATGTTGAGATAAGTCCATCTTTCGGTGCGACAATGTCAGTTACCAAGGCAGCTTTGATGAAGAATCCAATTTTAGGAATTGGTCCAAATAGGTTCGGTGATATTTGGTCAATGTATAAACCAATAGGAATTAACAGTACTCAATTCTGGGATACTCGTTTTGATTTTGGTTCAGGACTCTTACC
>JAYSNU010000027.1:0-5081 GCA_043723545.1 Candidatus Nomurabacteria bacterium
TTGGAGATGATATTAAGATATATCAAGGTGGTTATTCTTTTCCATTATCCTATGTTCCTATTGATATAGATAGATTTAATCAATATAAGAATGAAAGAATTGTTCAACAGTATACTCTTAAAAAAGATTTGTCTACACCAATGATTTTAGATGAAAGATTGGCTAAATTTATGGGTTATTTAATTTCAGAAGGATGTTTTCAGAAGAATTGTTCAACTATAACTTTTGTTAATACTGATAAAGAAGTAATTGATGATTTTGTTAAATTAACAGAAGAATTATTTAATTTAAAAGTTAGAATTAACTATAAAGAAGGTACTGGAAAATCTATAATCTTAGGTAAACTTTGTAATACAAAACCATGTTGGACTATATCTTTAGCTGGTGCTCATATTAGAGCTGTACTTCATGCTTACGGCTGTACTTTTGGTAGTGCTTGGGAAAAAGAAATACCAACAGCAATATTTAATTCTCCAAGGTCTGTTATTAGTAGTTTCTTTTCTAGTCTTTTTGAAGGAGATGGAAGTATAAATATAGAAATAGAAAGAAAAAGAAATAGTAGAAGAAAATTAAGAGCTTCATATACAACAACTTCTCAAAAACTAGCTCGTCAAATTCAGTCTTTAATGTATTTAATGGGTTATTATATACATAATAAAACTTATAAAGACCAGAGAGAGGAACACCCTACATGGCACCTTCTTAATAGATTAAATCTTTTTGGTATGCAAGCTGTTGACTTTTGTAAAGAAATAAATATAAAGAAATATAAAAAGTTTGAAAATGAACAGTTTTTTGTTGGTAAGAACTCTTGGTATTTTCAATATCAACCAGTTGTAAAAATTGATATTATTGAACCAGAGGAAACTTATGATTTTGAAATAGATAGCGAAGAACATTCATTTGTGTCTAATATGCTTATATCTCATAATTGTTTTATTGACGAATGTTTTTCTATTGAACACTTCCTTTCTGTCTTTCGTTCACTTCAATCAGTCTCAAGGACAAAAATATTTGTATCTACTGTTAAAGCCGGGCGTGTCTATAAAGACTTCAAGGACATGTGTTCAAAGACTGGTGATTACATCTCTTTAACTTGGAAAGACCACCCATTTAAAGACCAGATTTGGTATGAGGAACAACTTAAAAAGGCTGAGTTTGACCCTGAGATAATGAAAGAAGTAGAGGTCAACTACGCCATTTCTTCTAAATCCCAGTATTATCCTCAGATAAAGGACGCCAAGATTGTAAACGAAATGTCCTATACAAGAAATAAATATCCTCTATTCGTTTCTATGGACTTTGGGCAACAGGATTTGACTGCCCTTATCTGGACTTTCTGGGACGGTGCGTCCTTTAATGTCCTTGAGTGCATGTCCAATAGACGTAAACCCCTAGAGTGGTATATCCCATTTCTTAATCCTGAGATTACTGAAAATCCGGACCATTATCTACCACACCAGTTAGCTCTCATTCAGAGATTAAGAACATTTGGTAAACCTCGTGCTTACTTTGGTGAAGCGGCGCATTTTCAAAAGATTATGCCTAACAACTTCTCTATAGCTGATGAGTTGAATAAGAAGGGGATAAGGTTAATGTCTAATAATTATGCTATTGGATATGAAGCAAGACAGAAAGCTACTGCTCTATTACTTCCCCGTACTGTGTTTAACTTCTCCTCTGATGGTGTAACAGAACTTTACGATGCAATAACTAACTCAAGGTATGCTGAATCCAATAGAGGAACTTCAAAAGAAAGTCATTTAAAAGTGGTACATGACCCAGACATCTCGGACTTTAGGAGTGCCTTTGAAAATGGGTGTACCCAGTTTTCTCGTGTGTTAAGATTAGACCGTGATATAAATAAGAAAGAGGTTATTACTAATAGTAGTATCCAAAGTATGATAAAATATTTACGTATTTAAAAATCTAATTATAAATAATATGTCCCCATTTTTATCACAAGCCCAACGTGCAAAATTTTACTCAGACCCAAATCTGCGCCGTTTTATACCAGAGTTTGAAAAGAATACACCAAAGAAATTACCAAAGAGAGTTAAAAAATTAAAAAAGAATAAAAAATAATATGTCCCCATTTTTAGGAACCAATCTTATTGATACATACTGGTCTTGGTACAAGTCTATTAAAAGTAGTCATTGGTGGAGATTTTATATATGGAGTGATAAAAATAATTTTGGGTTTCAAACTCCATTTGGATTATTACATAAATATAGAAATTATAAAAACAAATAATATGAATAAAAACAAAGTTGTGTCATTAGAGGGTATTAAGAAAGGAATAGATATTGCATGTAATGCGGTTGGTTCTACTTTAGGTTCTTCAGGTCGCAATATTATCTATCGTAACTATACAAGTGCGCCAGTAGTCACGAACGATGGTATTACAATTTTAAGAAATATAAGACTTGAAGATGAAGAAGAAACTATTGGTGTTGAGCTTGTTCAACAGGCATCTGAAAGACAGAACGAACAGGTTGGGGACGGTCCACAAGATTTAAATAGTAAAATATTAACTCCTAAAGGTTGGAAAAGAATGGGAGATATAAAAGTAGATGATAGTATTTGTGGTACTAATGGTACTATCCAAAGGGTTTTAGGTGTTTTTCCAAAAGGAAAACTTGAAAAATATAAGGTTTATTTTTCAGGAAATAGTATTGTTAATTGTTGTATAAATCATTTATGGACAGTTTCTAGTCACAAAATAGGAAAACAAGTTTTACCACTATCTAATCTTATTGATGATTATGAAAAATTAAATAAAGATAATACAGTATCTCATAAATATTATGTCGAAACATCAAATGCTGAATTTGAGGAAAAAAAAGACTTAATGCCTATTGATTCATATCTTCTAGGTCTTTTATTGGGTGATGGTTCTTTAACTGGTAAAGGAAAAAGTTATATTGAACTTTCTTTGGGAAAGTTAAAAAAACATGTATTTGATAAAATCATTATCCCAGATGGATTAAGATTAAAAATAAATTATATTAATGCAAAGAATTATTATAGAGTGAAGATTCAAGGAAGAACTAAAGAGGGTAAATCTATGAAAGATTTGATTATGGATTTAGGACTTTTAGGTTTAAAAAGTGATAAAAAGTTTATTCCTATTTCTTATTTATTTTCTTCTACAGATTCAAGAAAGAAATTATTACAAGGATTAGTGGATACAGATGCTCATGTAAATAAGAGAGGATTATTTGAGTTTTCAAGTACGAGTAAAAAATTAGCAGACGATTTTGCTGATTTATGTAGAAGCCTTGGGAAACAAATATCTGTAAGAGAAAAGAGTCGAATCGGTTGTAATGGATATTCAGAAAATCCAGTTTTCTGTGTAACCGAACGAAAAGGATATAGATATGGAAATAAAATAATTAAAATCGAGAAGACCAATGAATTTGTTGAAATGCAGTGTATAAAAGTTAGTAATTCAGACAATCTTTATTTTACTGATGATTATGTATTAACACATAATACCTCAACTATTGCTGTTCTTGCTCAGGCAATGATAAATAAAGGTCTAGAACTCATAAAGAATGGCTCTAATCCTATGCAATTAAGGCGTGAGATGATTTCTTCTTTGTCTGATATTAAAGAACAAATTAAAAAGAAGTCAAGAAAGGTAGAATCAGATGAGGACTTATTTAATGTCGCTAATATCTCAATGGAGAATCCGGAGATTGCTAAAATTATTGTTGATTCAGTTAAGCAAGCTGGAGAGAATGGTACGGTTGTTGTTGAAGAATCTACTGGCTCAACTTTAAAGATTGAATCTGTAGATGGTATTAAGTTTGTTGGTGGATATATTTCACCGTTCATGGCAACTAATTATCAGACGATGAAAGCTGAAATGGACAATGTTCCTATTCTTGTTGCTAACAAACAATTCTCTACTACAAAAGATATGTTTAACTTATTAGATGAACTTCTTAAAAAGAACATTCGCCAAATGGTAATTATTTGTAATGATGTTGTTGGAGAAATGCTTTCTGTTCTTATTGCAAATATAAGAACTCCCGCCGCTGATGGTTTTCCTGTATTTAGAAGTGTGGTTATAAAGACTGGTATTGGAACTGACCAGGAACTTCTTGAAGATATTGCTCTAGTTACTGGTGGACAACTTCTTGATGAAACTAATTGCCCAAACGAAATAGAACCTAGACACTTTAATTATCTTGGTAAAGCTCGCAAAGTTATTGTTACAAAAGAGGATACACTTATTATTGGCGGTAATGGAGATAAGAAAAAGATTGAAGATAAAATTATATCCATTAGAGAAGAACTTAAAAAAGCCGCTATTCATAATAAGGAGTTCATTAAACAACGCCTCGGTCAGTTGGTTGGCAAAGTTGTTGTTTTAAAAGTTGGTGCGCCTACTGAAGCTGAAATGAAATATATGAAGTTGAAGATTGATGACGCTGTTGCTTCTACTGTATCGGCACAAGAGGAAGGTATTGTTGCCGGTGGAGGTCGTTGTTTATATGATTTCTCGCTTTTAAAGGCAGAAACAGATGGAGAAAAGATTGTTTATAGTGCATGTTCCTCTCCTATGGAGAAAATTATTGAAAACGCTGGTTTTGAATCAGAAAAAGAAATTAAGAAACTAAAAAGTGGTGAAGTTTGGAATTCCTCTACTTATAAGATAGTAAAAGACCCATTTAAGGAGGGAATTATTGACCCCGCTAAAGTAGAAAGGTGTGCTTTAGAAAATGCTGTTTCATTGGCTGGTGCTTTTCTTTCTAGTGCAAGTGCTATTGTTACTATCCCCAAGAAAGACAAAACTAAAGAATAATTGTATAATCACATGCAGGACATCATTCGCTGGATACAGACAATAAAAAAGAAGTTTGGGGTTGAAGCACTTTACTTCCCAGATAATGATGTTTACTCGATTCAGTTAAAGGGAAGAGCTGTACAAAATTTTACGTCGAAAGTTTTTTATCAACTTCCTAGAAGACACCGTGAGAATATGATTCGTTCTATCATCAAAATAGGTCTAGCACATAATGTTGGTGAGAAGAATATGAAGGACAAATTATTTCATAATCGCTCAATAGGC
>JAYSNU010000028.1:0-4131 GCA_043723545.1 Candidatus Nomurabacteria bacterium
CAAAAAATTGATTTTTCAGAGAAATTGAAGGATTTTGAACGAAAAGGCAATCGCTGGCTCGAACTTTCTAAACAATTCATTTTAGACAGCAATCAAGCCATAATTATCGCTTCCGAAGAAAATCTAGAAACCAAAAGAGATTTTCTTAAAAAGATTGGCTCGAACCCCCGCCTCGCGTCCCGCTCGCTCTTTTTGGATTTCAAAAAACCTTGGCGGATTCTGGCGGAAACCCCTATCGCGTCGCGAGGCATAGCTCCGAATTTTGGCGAAAACGGCGATTCTAATTCTTGGCTGGGAGGCTTGGAATCGAACCAAGATTAACGGCTTCAAAGGCCGCTGTCCTACCGTTAGACGATCTCCCAATTTATTTATTTACTACATTATCTTGCCCCAAAATTTCAATAAGTGCAAGTTCTAGTGGTAAAGAGGTAATAAAAACATTGTCCATATTTTGGTACTGTTCAAGCAAAACTGCCAATGTTTTTGAGCGAAATAAACCCTCCCTATCTTGTTTTACTAATTTTTCCAAAAATGCCAAATCTATCTCACCTATATCACCAGCCATCTCCTCCTTTAATTTTGGTGCATAACGTAGAATCATACCAAGACGAAACTTCGCAATGATAAGCTTGAAATAAAGTTTCATATCGAGGTTTTCTTCAGCAGCTTTTTGAACTGCAGAAATTCCAGATTCTAGATTTTTTGTAGCGATAGCTTCAATATAATCATTTACTAAAACATTTTTTGGTGCACCAGCAATTTTCTCTACATCTTCCCTGCTAATTTTTTTGTTTTTTGAAAAGTTTAAAACTTTCTGAAGTGTGCCAAGTGCGTCACGGAATGAACCGTCACCCAATATCGCAAGAAGTTCTGCTCCTGCCTTATCAAGAACTACTCCTTCTTCTTTAGATACATCAAGAAGCATATTTTTTAAAATATTGTCGTTAGCTTTTTTGAAAGTGAAAACCTGACATCTAGAAACTATAGTTTCGGGAACTTTTTGGAGTTCAGTAGTAGCTAATATAAATATTACGTGTGACGGTGGTTCTTCGAGGGTTTTAAGTAATGCACCCCATGCATCTTTCGAAAGCATATGAACTTCGTCAATAATATAAACTTTGTATTTTGAATCAAACGGTAAAACCCGTGCGCCATCTCGGAGTTCTTTGATATCCTCGATGCCCCTGTTTGAAGCAGCATCTATTTCATACATATCATTTGCAGATACACCTATTTCAGATGCAAAAATTCTAGCCACAGAAGTTTTACCAGTACCACGAGAACCCACAAAAAGATAAGCATGTGAGACTTTATTGGTCTTTGTAGAGCTTTTTAGGACTTCTACTATATGGTCTTGTCCCAATACTTCTTTCCAGGTTTTAGGCCTATATTTACGATATAAAGCTAAGTCGTGCATAAAGGGAGTATATCAAATTCCCTTTAAAAAATCATCAGTTATCTTTTTTATTTGTTTAGCGTTTTCAGCCTCCATTAGTTTCATGCGAAGTTCTTTAGCACCTTCGAAACCATTCACATAAGCTTTATAATGTTTTTTCATAATTGCAAAATTTTTATGTTTACCTAAAATTTTCTCAAAAAGTTCTGTATGCTCAATCATAACTTTTAGTTTTTCTTTTATTGTTGGTGTATGTGGAGAAAAAAGCCATGGATTGCCAAATATTGCCCTACCCAACATCACTCCATCGCATTCAGTTTCTCTTATTTTATTTTTTGCATCTTCTAAATTTACAATATCTCCATTTCCGATAATTAAAGTATCTTTTTTCATTTCATTGCGAATTTCTACAATTCTTTTCATTAAATCCCAATGTGCTGGGACTAGAGACATCTCTTTTCGTGTTCTTAGATGAATCGTAAGCACAGCAATATTCTCAGATAATAATTCTCTTATCCAAGTTTCACTTTCGTTTTTATTGTAACCAATACGAGTTTTTATAGAGATTGGTAAATTGGGCGCGCCTATTTGTGCAGCTTTAATTATTTCACGTGCCAATTTTGGGTTTTTTATCATAGCGGCTCCAGAGTTTTGTTTTTCTACTGATTTATCTGGACAACCCATATTTATATCTATGCCGTCAAAACCAAGTTTGGCGCATAATTTGGCAGCTTCTTTTATATTTTCTATTTTGGATCCAAATATTTGTGCGACTATCGGGTGTTCATTTTTGTTGAATTTCAAGTCAATTAGAAGTTTTTTTCTAGCTTCGAGATGAGCCAGACCATCTGCGGATACAAATTCTGTCCAAAAAACGTCCGGTTTACCATATTTGTTAATAATTTGCCTGAAAGCTGCATCTGTCACATCAGCCATTGGCGCCAAAACAAAAATTTGCTTCTTAAATTTTTTCCAAAAATTCTTTTCCATTTAATTTATGCTTGGTGTTGGTGTGCTCGATATATTTGGTGACGAGAATTTATAATAAACTTTATTGCTATACCTGAGATCAATATATAAAAGTGAGTTATATTTATTTTTAAAATCAGTTTGTAGTGGTTCTATGGTTAATGCTGATTGTAAATTTTCTGCAATTTTTTCAAAATTTGCATCTATTTTAAAAATTACTTCTGGCATATATCCTGTATTTGTTTTTGGTAAGAACATTTTTATTTCCCCGTTACTTAATAAGTAGAATGCTCTAGGTTTTAAATTCATTTTTTCTATTGAATCTTTGAAAGATGTTAATTTAGAAAAAATATTTTTAGCAAAATAAGAACCTATTGGATTCTCTATATTTATATCATTCTCTCCGTAAAACCTTACATAAACATCTTGGGAGAAATATGGTGCTTCATCAAAAATAAATCCACTAGCATCTAAAAAATAGCATTTTAAATCTTTGTCATCTGTATTTATATTTATCAGTTGTGAACCACACCAAGTATATTTGCTTTCCCTTTCATTTACAGAAATTTCTATAGTTGTTAAATTTTTTAATTTGATTGAAATATTATCCAATCTTCGATATTCATTTCCTAATTTATTTTTTATTGTCTTGTTTGGGTAAAGTATAAAATTTGTTTTAGGAAAGAAGTATAAATAATTTCCTTTCATTTCTTCTTTTGCTATATTTTTTATAATTTCTGTATCTATAATTTTATTTCCTACAACCTCTATATTGTTTATATTTATTTTAGGATTTTTGGAAAAATAAGATAGCCCTATGATAATAGAAATAATAAGAGCCGTATAAAGAATAACCTTACGTAAAAAAACTTTTCTTTTTTTCTTTTTTAATTCTTCAAGACGAGGAGAAGTTAGAACACTATTTTTTCTCATACTATTTTATTACTGTTTTGCCGCCCATATAAGGTATTAAAACATCTGGAATTTTTATAGAACCGTCAATTTGTTGATAGTTCTCTACTAATTGGCAAATAATACGAGGCATTGCGAGTGCTGTATTGTTTAAAGAATGAACAAATTGCATTTTTCCATTTTCATCTTTATATCTAATTGCTAGTCTTCTTGTTTGGAAATCGTGGAAATAAGAAGATGAATGTGTTTCTCTGTATTGGTTTTCACTCGGCATCCAAGCTTCTATGTCATATTTTTTAACTTGTCCAAGTCCTAAATCTCCACCACAATTTACAACAACACGATATGGAAGTCCTAGTTCTTGTAACAATTCCTCAGAATTTTTGGTAATTTCTTCATGTAGGCGTACAGATTCTTGATGAGAAGCTTCACATAAAATGACTTGTTCATATTTCATAAATTCATGAATTCGAAATATTCCTTTTGTGTCTTTACCATGACTTCCGGCTTCACGGCGAAAACACGGAGAAAAAGAAAAGAATTTTATAGGTAAGTCTTTTTTATCAAGAATTTCGTTCATATAGTAACCCATGGTTGAAACTTCAGCTGTTCCCGCAAGATAATCGTTATCTTGGGTTTTATATAAATCTTCTTCACTTTGTGGCAAATATCCAGTACCAATAAAAGGTTCACGGCGAAGCATTGATGGTACAATCATTGGAATAAAATCTTCACGATTCATAAAACGATCTTCAACGAAACGTTTTAAGGCCCACTCTAAACGAGCGCCATCATTCTTCATAAAATATCCCCGAAAGCCAGCAACCTTAGCACCTCGTTCATAGTCAGCCATG
>JAYSNU010000029.1:0-4016 GCA_043723545.1 Candidatus Nomurabacteria bacterium
AAGATCTTGAAAAAGTTTGGTCTCCAGAGGATGTAAAGGTTGCTTATGCAGACACTATTCATAATTTATACCCACAAGGCACTGGTCCTTTCAACAATACAAACTGGCTCTTAGCAAGAAATACACCGGCTATAAAAATTTTCGAAGCTCCAATATCATTCGATGATAAAGTGTATGGACCACTATCATTTTATCTAGATAAAATACATCAAGTCACAGGACTAACACCGAAAGGAGAAACTTGGTTTAGGTCAGCAGAAACTATAGAAAAATTCATCTTACGTGGAACAGAAAAAGCTGCTGAAATGGGCACAAAAGCAATGCAAGAAATAAGACCATAAAAACTTTATAAATTAAAAAAGAAAAAAAATGAACCCAATAGAAAAAAATTTAATAGATGCATTAGACTTGAGTGCTCTTTCTGTAGGAGAACAACAAGAAATCTTAATTAGAACAGGAACAGTTATATATCAAAATGTTTTAATGCGAGTAATGGAAATCTTAACAGAAGAAGAACAAGATAAATTCGAAAAACTACTAGACAATGAGGCAAAACCAGAGGAAATATTTACTTTCTTAAAAAGTAAGGTCAAAAACTTCGAACAAATCATAGAAGAAGAAGCCGCAAAGTTCAAAAACAAGGCAAATGCCATAATGAGCAAAATAGGGTAAACAGGTCTGTGCTATATTATAAGTGTGCCACAACATCTAATAGGATTAAATGCTAAACAAAAGGAAGCGGCTCTTCACACGAAGGGTCCGCTTTTGATTGTAGCTGGGGCTGGGGCTGGAAAAACCAAAACCATTACCCACAGAATAGTAAATCTAATAAAAGAAGGAATAGAACCCCACAAAATTCTCGCTGTAACCTTCACAAATAAGGCTGCAAAGGAAATGCGAGAGAGGATAATGGATGCAATCAAAAACAGCTTCGCCGGCAATGCTTTTTCTGAGGTCCTCGGTTCTCCGGGTCCCTATCCCGGCCAGACCATCATAAAAAGCATTCCCAACTCCACTCCATTTGTCAGCACTTTTCACTCTTTGGGAGTATATATAATCAAAGAAAACGCGAGATTACTAGGCTTAACCAAGCATTTCACTATTTTAGATGAAGGAGATTCTGTTTCTATCATTAAAGAAGCAATGAAAGAACTAAGCATTGACCCCAAGCAATATGAACCTAGAAAAATAAAGGGGATAATCAGTAGGGAAAAGGGAAAATTTACAAACATAGATGAGTATATAGAGAAATCTACAAGCTCTATAGACAGAATCGTCAGTCAAATTTGGCGCCTATATGAAAAGAAAAAATCCAAAGAAAATGCATTAGACTTCGATGATTTACTTATAAAATCCACAAAATTATTGAAGGAAAATGAAGAAATTAGAAAAATTTATCAAGAAAAATGGGAATATATTCACATCGATGAGTATCAAGATACAAATGAAGTGCAATATACTATGTCTCGACTGCTTTCTGCAAAACATAAAAACATTTGTGTAGTGGGTGATGCGGATCAAAATATTTATTCTTGGCGTGGAGCAAATTTAAAAAATATTTTAAGTTTTGAGAAAGATTATCCGGATGCAAAAATAGTTTTACTTGAAGAAAATTATCGCTCAACACAAAACATCTTAGAAGCAGCAAATGAAATAATAAAGAAAAATAAATACCGACCTGAAAAAAATTTATTCACAAAAAACAAAACTGGAGACAAAATAGGTCTCTATGAAGCGATGAATGAAGCTGACGAAGCTGACTTTGTCGCGACGAAAGTTTTAGAACTTATTGATGGCTCCGCTATTTCCAATTTTTCTAGAACCATATCATCTAAAAAAAGCCAACATATTCTCGAGCGAACCTTTGCGCAGTCGGGCGCGACGAGCAAAGAAAATTCTCAACAGAAAATTATTCGTGGTGAGTCCGAGGATGTGTTGGCTGACATGGCAGTTTTGTATAGAGCAAATTTTCAATCACGAGTGCTGGAGGAGGCGATGATAAAATATAATATTTCGTATCAAGTTTTAGGAATAAAATTCTTCGAAAGAAAAGAAATAAAAGACACTCTCGCATATCTTCGTGCAGCACTCAATCCTCAAAGTTTATCAGACATAAAAAGAATAATAAATTTCCCAACCAGAGGAATAGGCAAGGTAACACTTGCGAAAATCTTCGCTGGAGAAAAAGAAAGTTTGCCAATAAAAGTAAAAATAAAAGTTGATAATTTTTATAAACTTTTAGAAGAAATAAAAGAAAAAATAGAAAATAATAAAACTTCAGATGTGATAAAGTTCACTGTGAAAAAATCAGGAATAGAAGATGAATTAATGGAGGGAGGTGACGAAGAAATAGAAAAATTAGAAAATATAAAAGAGCTTGCCACCCTTGCTCTCAAATATGACAACCTGACTGAAGAGACAAGTATGTCAAACGGAGCTGGAGTTGAAAGGCTTTTAGAGGATGCATCGCTCGCTTCTGACCAAGATTCAATAATGCTAAATGAAGAAAAAAAAGTAAAAACAAATGCAATAAAATTGATGACAGTACACGCAGCAAAAGGTTTAGAATTCAAATATGTTTTCATCACGGGACTTGAAGATGGACTCTTTCCGCATGAGAAAAAAAATAATAATAAATCTGGTGAAGACAGCGAAGAAGAGAGAAGGCTTTTCTATGTGGCACTCACTCGTGCGAAAGAAAAACTATTTCTATCTTTTGCAAATTTTCGTACAATTTTCGGTTCAACACAAATAAATGCACCATCAGAATTCATTAACGACATTCCAAAAGATTTGTTAGAAAAAGAAGGAGAAAATGATAGAATAAAAACAATTTATATATAATAATTTTTTATAAAAAATTTAAAATAAAATGAAAGCAAAAAAATCATTAGGGCAAAATTTTTTAAAATCAATTCCTGCATTAAATGCAATTATTAAAGCAGGAGAAATTAGGAAAGAAGATATAATCTTAGAAATAGGACCAGGGAAAGGAGTTCTCACAAAAAAACTTCTAGAATATGCGAGGCTTGTCATCGCCGTAGAAAAAGATAGAGAACTTTGCGAACTTTTAAAAGAAAAATTTGAAAAAGAAATAAAAGAAGAAAAATTAATTTTACTTAATGAAGATATTTTAAATTTTGATGTAAGCTCCACAATTTTCAAATTTTTTTCAGGTCCTCGGTTCTCCGGGTCCCTACCCCGGCCAGACCATTCAAAAAATTTAAAATTGTTACGCTCTGAGAATAATTCGCGAAACTACAAAATAATTGCGAACATTCCATACAATATCACTGGAGCAATTTTAAAAAAGTTTCTAACAGAAGAAAATCAACCAGAATGCATGGTATTAATGGTCCAACACGAAGTGGCGAAAAGGATTGTGGGGGAGAAGGGAAGTATTTTATCTATTTCTGTTCGAGCTTATGGCGAACCAAAGATTGTGATGAAGGTTCCCGCGCGATATTTTTCCCCAGCACCCAAAGTTGACTCTGCAATTATTGCAATAAGTAAAATTTCTAGAGAAATTTTCAGAAAAAATAACATAAATGAAGAAAAATTTTGGGAAATAGTGAAAAACGGCTTCGCTCATAAGAGAAAAAAGCTTTCTGGCAACCTAAAACACATCATTTCTGCTCAAAAGTTACTAGAAAATAGTTTCAAGGACAAAAGGGCAGAAGAATTATCTCTTCCAGACTGGATTTTACTGGCTAAAAACTAGTTTACATTTAAAAAACATAGTATAATTGAAGCATAACTAAATTAAATTGGTTAAATAAAAAAAGAGTGATTTTAGTCGCTTCTGCGATAGTTTTTCTTGTTGTAATTATTTTCACAAAAAATGGTTGGACTATATTAAAAAGAAGTCAAAACAGCTCAGGACTAGCATACGATGGAGTTCTTGTTGGTGACTTAGTAAAACAAGATACAAATAACAATAAAATACCTGATTGGGAAGAAAAATTGTTAAGCCCCGAACAAATTCAAAAAGATTTAAACACCTCGTCTACACTAAA
>JAYSNU010000030.1:0-2333 GCA_043723545.1 Candidatus Nomurabacteria bacterium
CTTAAAAGACTTACGGGATAAAGCGATTTTAGAACTTCTTTTCTCTACTGGACTTCGTGTATCTGAACTTTGTTCTTTAAATTCTGATATTGATTTAAGTTCGGAAGAATTATCTATTCGCGGTAAGGGTGGAAAAATTCGTGTTGTATTTATTTCAGAAGAAGCAAAAACTGCCGTAAAAAAATATTTACATGCTCGCAAAGATATGGGCGAATCATTGTTTGTTCAAATAGGTAGCGAAATAGGAGAAAAAAATAAAGAGAAAAAAGAAAAAAAAGATTTTGGACCACTAACCCGTCGCTCAATAGAAAGAATCGTGAAACAGCATGCGATCAAAGCCGGAATCTCAAAAAAAGTTACTCCGCACGTGATGCGCCATATGTTTGCGACTGACTTACTTAGTAACGGTGCCGACATTCGTTCCGTGCAAGCGATTTTGGGTCATGCGAACATCGGAACTACCCAAATTTATACTCACGTCACTGACAAACACTTGCGTGACGTACATAAGAAATTCCACAACAAAAAATAAGATATAATAACAAAATGAAAATTATTAGTTGGAATACAAATGGTTTGCGGGCGACAGTGAAACAAGGACATTTCACTCCACTTTTTAAGAAAAAAAAGCCTAATATTTTGTGCTTACAAGAAACGAAAGCCACACCTGAACAACTACCAGAAGAAGTACGTAATCTAAAAGGTTATTATTCATATTTCTCACACCCAAAAGAAAAAAAGGGTTATAGTGGAGTCGCCATATATAGCAAAGAAAAACCAAAAGAAGTATTTTATGGAATGGGAATAAAAAAGCTGGATGATGAAGGCAGACTTATTGGTGCCAAGTTTAAAAATTTCACAATTATAAATGGTTATTATCCAAATGGTGGACAAGGACCGCATAGATTAAAATACAAACTAGAATTCTATGAAGCATTTCTAAAATTTATCTTAAAACTTCGTAAGAATGGTGAAAACGTTATCTTTTGCGGAGATGTGAATACTGCCCATGAAGCTATAGATCTAGCCAGGCCGAAAGCAAATGAAGAAAATACAGGATTTTTACCAATCGAACGTGTATGGATTTCAAGGGTTATTAAAAACAATTTCATCGACGTTTTCCGTAAATTTTATCCCACAAAAGTTGGTGCTTATACTTATTGGGATATAAAAACTGGTGCACGAGCTCGAAATGTCGGCTGGAGATTGGATTATTTCTTTGCTGATACAAAAATCATACCGAAAATCAAAAAAACAGGAATGCTGACGAATTATATGGGGAGCGACCATTGCCCTATTTATATAGAACTTTAAGTGTGCTAGTATTTTAAATATGAAACAATCTAGACTAGATCAACTCGCAGACGGTATATTTGCAATTGTTATGACCATAATGGTTTTTGACATCAAAGTCCCCAACCTAATAGATGCAAACAATACTCTCGAATTAGCAAACGCTCTTCGAGTGATGCTTCCAATTTTCTTAAGTTATGTTTTGAGTTTTGCACTTCTTTTCACATATTGGAGAGCACATCACTTTTTTGTTTCTGTTTATGCTAAAAATATTGACACCCACCTAACAAATATTAACGCACTCTTTTTCCTTTTTATAACCCTTGTTCCATTTTCAACTTCAATGCTAGGCAGATACAGTGGCAGCCAGCTCACTACAATTATTTTTGGCATACATACTATCCTCATCGGTCTTTGTCTCTTCTGGATACGAAGTTATGTTTTTAAATCTGACCATATAAAAAATATTGAAGTAAGTAGAGGAGAAATAAATAGAGGAACTATACGCATATTTGTCCCTGTTATCTCAGCACTTCTCGCAATACTACTTTCTTTTGTTAGTAAAAACATCTCCTTGGGACTTTTCACTTTCGCAGTTCTCTTCAATTTCTCTGAAACAAGTACAAGAATCATAAATAGATTTTTTAATATGTTGCCGAAATTTTTTTGGAGTGAATAAAAATAATTTTTCAAATATATGTGGCAAAGAATAGAGAGCGGGGTTTCAGCAAGAACATTAAGTAATGATTATCTAATGAGTGTTAGAGATTATGCTTTAGAATTGGGACTCGTGGGTATAGTTTTCTTTAGAAATGACGGCAGCGTCAAGATTATCGCCGAAGGTGAAGAAGAAATTTTGGAAGAATTCACTAATGAATTAAAAAAGGGTAATGATTTCCCAATAGAAAATTTCTTTACAGTATGGGAAAAACCAAACCATCAATATCTAGACTTCACTATAGGAAAAACAGAAATCTAAAACTATGCAAAAAGTCTGCCAAAAAAGAAATTTTACTTCTTAACGCCATGTTTAGTATGAA
>JAYSNU010000031.1:0-3053 GCA_043723545.1 Candidatus Nomurabacteria bacterium
GAAGTATGGCAACATCACAGCGTTATAACTTCTTGGCTCAATGAACTCTGTCGTGATGCTTTAAAAGAAAATCCAACGTTAGAAGGTATTGAGGGCTTCGTGGCTGAATCTGGTGAAGCACGTTGGGCTCTCGAAGTTGCAAAAGAATTAAACATAGAAACACCAGCGATGCAAACAGCTTTCGATGTGCGTCTCGAATCACAAAAAGGTAAAACAAATTTCGCAACGAAACTTCTCGCAGCGATGCGTAATGCTTTCGGTGGTCATAAAATAAATAAATAATGAAAAGCACAACGCCTACAATATTAGTAATCTTTGGAATTTCTGGGGATCTAGCCAAGAGATATTTATTACCTGCTATTGAAAAAATAGCAGATGTTAATATGCTTCCCTCTCAATTTCACATTGTGGGTATTACTCGTCGCCCAGATTTGAAAATAGAAGATTTATTTAAAACTTCTGATAAAAATCTATTAAAATATACCAAGCTTTATCATATGGACATTGCCAACAGCGATGATTACGAGAAATTAAATCAATATTTACATGAAATAGAAAGAAGTTTCACTGCACCAGCACAACGTCTCTTTTATCTATCAATTCCACCTGTGGCTTGCGAAACAATTGTCGAATTTCTAGGAAAATCTAATTTAATAAAAAATAATAAAAAACAAAATAAAATACTACTAGAAAAACCATTCGGCGTTAATTTTCAAAATGCACAGAAACTGGTAAATCATATAGATAAATATTTTAAAAAAGAACAAGTCTATAGAATAGACCACTACATGGCTAAAGAAACTGCACAAAACATCATCGTGTTTAGGGAAGGCAATTCTTTATTTAAAAAAACATGGAATAAAGACTTCATAGAGAGCATTGAAATAATAGCTAGTGAAAAAATAGGTATAGAAAAACGTGTAAATTTTTATGAACAAACTGGAGCATTGCGTGATGTTGTCCAAAGTCATTTATTACAATTAGCCGCTTTGGTTTTGATGAAATTGCCAGAAGAAAATGAATTAGAAAAAGTCCCCAATCTAAGATATGAGGCCCTAAACAAATTAAATATCGTTTGCAATATAAAAAATGGAGAATGTGTAAAGCGTGGACAATACAAGGGATATAAAAAAGAAGTTAAGAACGAAAGAAGCTCCACTGAAACTTTTGTTTCAATAAATCTACAATCAAATGATCCAAAATGGTTAGGAGTACCCATTACCCTGACTACTGGAAAAGCACTAAAAAATAAATTTACTGGGATAAAAATCCGTTATAAAAAAGACAAAGAAAATGAATCCAATGAACTATTATTGCGCATCCAACCAGATGCAGGAATGGAATTCAGTGTTTGGGCAAAAGTCCCAGGATATGAACACCAACTAAGCCCACATTCATTACATTTTAATTTTAAAGAACATTATGGGAAATTACCTGAAGCTTATGAACAAGTTCTTTTTAACGCTATAAACTCAGACCATAGTTTATTCACTTCAAGTGAAGAAATTTTGGAAACATGGAGAATACTAGATTTGGTCCAAAAAACTTGGAAAAAATCAACAAGAGACTTAATCATTTACAAAAAAGGTAGTGCTATAAATGAAATAGCAGAACGAGTAGAAAAAATATAATAGAAAAATTTCCACAAATAACTTATGCGGACATAGAAATTAACTAAATAAATATAAAATCTGTTACAATAAATAAATGAACTCATTAAAAAGTAACGCTTGGATTCCAATTTTCGTAGCAATCGGTCTTTTTTTGGGTAGTATTTTACGTATTTATAATTATGAAGATATGGGTCAAAAAATTTATTTAATCACATTATTTCTTGGCTCTCTTCCTCTTATCTATGCCGTTTTAAAATCAATCCTCAAGGGTAAATTCGGTGTAGATCTCATTGCTATAGTTGCAATTCTTGCTTCATTTTGGGCTAACCAATATTTAGCTGGCGTAGTAATTTTATTAATGCTCTCTGGTGGTGAAGCACTTGAAACTTATGCTCAAGCTAGAGCAAAAAAAGAACTGACACAACTTTTAAGTAAAGCCCCAGCAATTGCACATCTTAAACAAGACAATAATAAAATAATTGACATAAAAGTAGACCAAGTAAAAATTGGAGATATTTTAGTTATTAAACCAGGAGAAGTCGTGCCAGTTGATGGAATCGTGACAGATGGAATATCAAATCTAGATGAAGCAGTTATTACGGGAGAATCTTTGCCAGTAGAGAAAAAAATTGGCTCCATGGTTTATAGTGGATCAATTAATGAAGAAAGAGCTTTAGAAATCAAAGCTATAAAAAATAGCAAAGACAGCAAGTATCAAATAATCGTGCAGTTGGTTAAAGAGGCCCAAGATGCAGAAGCGCCAGTGGTCAGATTAGCAGATCGTTATGCTGTTTTTTTTAACGTTATTACTTTTGCTCTCGCCACATTGACTTATTTTATCTTTAAAGACCCTACAAGAGTTTTAGCTGTATTAGTCGTCGCATCTCCCTGCCCTTTAATCTTAGCTACACCAATAGCAATGATTTCTGGCATAAGCAAAGCAGCAAGTCGTGGAATAATTATAAAAAATGGTACAGCATTAGAAAAACTAGGTGAAGTAAAAGGTTTAGTATTTGATAAAACTGGAACACTGACACTCGGAATCCCAGAAGTAGTTGAACCCATCTCTACTTCGAAGTTATCTAAAGATGAAATTCTAAGAATAGCTGTATCTGTAGATCAACTATCAGCACACATATTCGCTAGATCTTTAATACAATATGCTCAAAAAAAATCTCTAGAATTAGATTATCCGAATAATTTTGAAGAGGTCTTTGGGCAAGGAGTCAAGGCACAATTAAAAAATCAAATATATTTTTTTGGTAAATTAAAATATATAAGCAATCAGAAAATAAATATAAATCAAGAAATAGAGCGTGAACATGAACTTTTTCAACAACAAGGCAAAACTGCAGTTTATTTAAGTGATAATAAAAATTTGCTTGGTTATGTGATCTTCGCTGATATTATCAGACCAGAAACTAAAATGATGTTCGAGTC
>JAYSNU010000032.1:0-5708 GCA_043723545.1 Candidatus Nomurabacteria bacterium
GTAAAATTAGATGGATCAGTATAAGGACCCATTACTGCTTTTTGTATTGCACCATTACCGTCTATATAATATACCCATTGATCAAGAGAACTTACTCCGCCACCCGCAGCTTCAAAAGCAATACCCCAACATATTTCTCTTAAACCACTCACAGCATTCACGGGACTACTTTTCCTTAGACTAATGTCAGATGTAAGAAAAGAATCTAAATTATAATTATTTAAACAATAATAATTACTACCTGTTCTTATATTTCTAGACATATCTTCTAAAATAAAAGATAAATTATCAACAGCAGAACGCATATTTTGTGATTTTTTATGAAGAGAAAAAGCATTCATCAGTGTCGTCATGCCAGTCATAATGAGTATCAAAAATATAGAAATAGAAATCATTGTTTCAATGATAGTATAACCATTTTTTGTTTTTGAATATTTTTTTATCATTGATTTACTTGAATTCTACCTGAAGCATAAGCTCGTATTTTTGAAGTCACACCACCCGAAGAACTAATGGTAATCTCAGCATAAGAAGCCCCAGTCAAAAACTGTCCACCACCATTTGTAGTATACATAATTACACCAGAATTTGGTCTCTTGTAGACTAAAGATAAATCAGTAACAACACTAGACGAACTCGGATAGTAAACAGTGATATTAGATATATAGTTACCTTTCGTTATATCTATTTTAGAAATACATTCATCAGTCAAACCAGCGGAAGCACAAAAAGAAACATCGCTGTCAAAATCATTTTGATCTATATCAGAAAAATAAATAAAACTTTTATTACTAGTAGGATTATAAACAGTATTGAAATAAATTCCATATGCAGGTTTCCAAGAAGCAACTACTGTTTTAATCGGCAAAGACCCACTCAAAGAAATCTTCTGGGCCTCTGCAAGTTTCGAAGCAATATCATTCGCCAAATTTTTAATATCTACACGGGCTTGAAACTCACCATAATTAAAAAGAACGATAGAAGACATAATAGAAAAAATAGAAAGAACAACAATGAGTTCAACATAGGTCATTCCTCTATTTTTTTTTATCTTCTTGAAATTTCTCATCCTAATACTAAAATATACGTAATTCCAAAAGAAAAGCCAAAAAAGTGCCCAAAACAAGAAATGGCGCAAATGGAATTTCACTTTTAATACGATATTTTCTAGAGAAAAATACAAGAAGTATTCCGAGTACTGCCCCAGACCAGAAAGAAAGTACAAAACCAAAGAAAACAAATGGTAGTCCTAAGAGCCAACCTAAACCAATAGCAAGTTTAGCATCACCCAAACCCATCCAATGCCCAGAAGATATAAGCCATAGCAATGCAAATGGTAATGCTATGATTGGTCCAGACAAAAACTGCCAAAGATCTGGGATATGAAGAGAAAATTCAAAATTGTTGAAGAAAAACAAACCAACAAAAGCCAGTATTCCAAAAACAATAGCGAGACTATCTGGTATTATTTTGTGTTTTAAATCATATACTGCAACTATAAGGAGAATAGAAAAGAGAAGCGTATAGTATGCATAAGTTCCCGCAAAAACTAAAGTATCTATCCAGAAAAGATTCTGAAATTTCCAAAATATAAGAGCGAAAACAAAACCAGATATTAATTCTACTAATGGATATTGAAATGAAATTTTACTTTTACAAGAAGAACACTTGCCGCCAAGAAAAGCAAAACTAAATACTGGTATAAGTTCATGCCACTTAAGCTTTTTAGTACAAGTCATACAAGCACTTCTACCCCCAAGAGACTTGGCAGTATTAAATCTGAAGATTACAACATTCAAGAATGACCCAATAATAAGTCCGAAACAAAAGAAAATTAAAATAAGAGTAGAAATCATAATTTAATTACATAAATTTACAGGATCAATAGAAGCAGAAGGAAGGGTTGATTTAAGAGTAACGGATGGCTTATTATCAACACACCAAGTTTTACTTGTATTTTCATTGAGGCCAATAGCAACAGCCCAAACATTGGCATTGTTGTAACAATATGCTTCATAACCCGCAGCCTGATTACCCTTACTAAGAGCTATTTTTAAAGCACCACTTGTGGATGGATCACTAAATAAAGCAAGTCCAGGATAACTACCAAAATTTGCAATTTGTGGACATTGTTGAACAGCAAAAGTAGTATTAAAGCCAGTAAAAACAAAATAGGAGTTATTATTATTAAGATAATAAAGCTCAGAAGCTGTTCTGACAGTAGCCAAATTACTCTTAACGGCTGTATCATTACCTTTGTTTCTCGCACTGACTAAAAATCCGATAACAACAGAAGCTAAAATTCCTATAATGGCTACAACAACAAGAAGCTCAATTAATGTAAAACCTTTTTTAAATTTCATATTTTGTATTATTAGTTTATAAAAATAACCTATATATATTATACCAATAAACAAGGAGCTTAAACAAGCTATTTGTTTAATGCCCGAATGCTATTGGTACATAATAATCCATATAACATATACAATCAAATAACATATACAATCAAAAACAAAAACCACCCAAAGGGTGGTTTTTGTTAATTTTATTTAATTAAAATTATGAACAGACTCCGGCAGCGGCTAGACCAGCTCTTGACCATCCAGAATTATCTACACACCATTGTGTTGCAGCACCCTTAAGAAGGGTAATGCTAATTGCCCATTTCTGGCCAGTAGTATCAGTTGTACAAGTCATAGTAGATGTACCTGCCATTTGAGTAGCAATTTGAGAAATAGCTTGGGTTATGTTTGTATCAGAATACATACCCGTATTAACTCCACAAATAACTCCAGCTGTACCAGTACCAGCAAGAGCAGTACCAGCTACTACATTATACTTACCATTACCCCTAGTAGCATCATCATAATAAATTTCTGCTTGAGCTCTCATATTAGCCATATTTGCTTTAACAGCAGCATCAGCACCCTTACCACGAGCACTGTTCAATGATGCCAAAACAACTGAAGCCAAAATACCAATGATGGCAACGACAACCAAAAGTTCTATCAATGTGAAACCTTTTTTAAAGTTCATTTTCATAATTATATTAAACTATTAAATTAATAATTTTTCGCTAAATTATTTTAATAACGAAAATTTCGACTTATTTTTAATACAATAATTATAACATATATAGACAAAACACGTGCAAGAATGTTTATCCACATCTATAATCTATTGTATTCCTCCAGCCAAGTTGTAAATAGGCATCAAAACAGACACCAATAATACCCCGACACCGAGACCCAAGGTCACAATCATAACTGGCTCTATAAGACCTATAAGTGTATCTATAGCATCATCAACCTCTCTCTTATAAAATTCAGCCAAGGTTTTCAAAATAAGACCAAGGGAACCAGACTCCTCCCCGACTTTAATCATTTGCACTAAAATACCCGGTATTTCATCGTGTTTCTGAAATGCGACAGACAGAGACAGTCCACTTTTCACACCATCAGCTACTTCTTTCAAAATCTGTTTATAAGCAATACTATTAACAACATCTGATGTAATATCTATTGATCGTATAATCGGTATACCTGAAGAAAGCATCGTTTCCAAGTTGTCAGCTATTCTAGAAAGAAATAATTTTTTATACAGATCTCCAATAAGTGGGACAGTTAGTCTTGTTTTATCAAGATAAATTTTACCCGCCTCTGTGGTAGAAAGACGCCACAACCAAAGACCACCTAAAACTAAAAATATCAACAGAAGAAAACCATAATTAACGAAGAAATTGGAAGTCCATATAACAACTTTGGTATAAAATGGAATTTCTTGTCCAGTATCTAAAATAATAGCTGAAAGTTTAGGAATAACTACCACAAACATCAATATCATAACAACAAAAAACGTGAATATAACGAATGCGGGGTAAATAAGAGCATTCCTCGTTTTGGAAGTAAGAGAATATTGTCTATCCAAATATTCTGCCAAATGTGCAAATGTCTGATTTAGTTTACCAGTCTCTTCTCCTGCTTTAACCAAATTTACGTAAAAATTTGAAAAAACTTCCGGATGTTTTGAAAGTGCTCCAGAAATTGAGACACCAGCTTGTAAATCATCACTTATGGTAACTAATTTTGCTTTCAAAGCCTGATTCTCAGTACTACTAGCAAGCATGGTAAATGTTTTCAAAGCAGAAACCTGTGCTTCGAAAAGTGTAGAAATTTGACGAGACAATATCACAACTTCTTTTGTTGAAATTCTATTAGAAAAAGAAAGTGAAGCAAAAAATGGTTTTTTATCTTCTTCACTTTGAATAGAAATTATGATAAGTCCCCTCCTCTGAAGTCCAGAAATAGCAATATCACGGTTGGGTGCATCACTCTCTCCTTCTTTTTTTATTCCACCCTCATCTACTGCTTTATATTTAAATAACATTTTTTAAAAAATTAAAGCATTCTCTCTAATCCTTTTGGGTTAAGAGAATATTGATAAGCATTGTCAATTGTAATTTCTCCTGCACGAACAAGCTCTAAAAGAGAATGATTGAAATCTATCATTCCCCCCTCTAATCCTGTCTCAATAACTACATCTATTTCATGAGTACGTTTTTCACGAATTAAATTTGAGACAGCACTATTGTTAAGCAAAAGTTCATAAGCAGGGATGAGTCCTCCAGTAATCTTGGGTATAAGTCTTTGAGAAAAGATACCGAGTAAAGAAGTTGAAAGCTGCATACGAATCTGATCTTGCTGACTACTTGGAAATGAATCAATAATTCTATCAATCGTTTGAGATGCATTATTAGTGTGCAATGTAGACAAAACAAGATGGCCAGTTTCTGCAGCTGTAACTGCCGTAGAAATGGTTTCAGGGTCACGCATTTCACCTATCATTATCACATTCACATCTTCACGAAAAACAGATTTCAAAGCAGTGTGAACATCTTTAGTATCTATACCAACTTCTCTTTGAGAAATCATTGATTTATTTGGTGAATATACATGTTCAATCGGGTCTTCTATTGTAACAATATTTCTTGTTTGTTCATTATTTATCAAGTCAATCATAGCAGCGAGTGTTGTAGATTTACCCTGCCCAACTGGCCCAACAACCAAAAAGAAGCCTTGTTTTTTGCGTGACAAATCAGCAATAATTGGTGGCAAGTGTAATTCTGTTAAAGTTTTTACTTTAGGAACTAAACGAAAAACAATATTTATCAAACCTTTTTGGAAAAAAGCATTTCCACGAAGACGCGCCTCGCCTCTAAAGTCATAAGCGAAGTCTACCTCCTGTTCTTCTTTAAACTTTTCAAATTTAACTTTACCCAATATCAAACTTAAAATAGCTGACACATCTTCTTGTGTAAGTATTGGATGTTTAACTAAAAAAATAAGCTCTCCGGCAACACGAATAGCTGGCAATCTACCAGTTCCTAAATGCAAATCCGACCCACCTTGGTGAATCACTGCTAATACAAGTTCCTCTAATTCTTTTTTATAATCCATCATATTATTTTACTTCTGTTAAAACTTTTTTATTTAATATATTTACCACTTGTTCTACAACCTCTATTGGAGTAGAACTTGCTTTGACTATATAACCAGAAGCACCCAGTGTTGTGGCACGGTCTACATCAGATTGTTGGCTTTTGTTTGATAAAACTATCTTAACAGATGCTGGAGATAATTTATCAGCGTTTATTTTCTCCAACATTTCGAAACCATCCATCTCTGGCATTATAAGATCCATAAGAATAA
>JAYSNU010000033.1:0-6357 GCA_043723545.1 Candidatus Nomurabacteria bacterium
GCGCATATATTTAATTAACAAAAACAAATTTACTCTATCATATAATCCAACGACCTACCAAAACAGCTAAGGGCGCATATATTTAATTAACAAAAACAAATTTACTCTATCATATAATCCAACGACCTACCAAAACAGCTAAGGGCGCATAATATAATATCTACTTTCAAAAAACAAAGTGCCCGAGGTGGGAATCGAACCCACATCCCTTGCGAGACACGATTTTAAGTCGTGCGCGTATACCAGTTCCGCCACTCGGGCAACAAAGTAGATTATATGCAAAAAAGGCTCAAATTACAAGCTCCTTGGGAGTATTATCTAGCACTTGACATTTATCTTTAAAGGTGCTATACTATACCAATATGATAAAAAACAGCAAAAACTTAATAAAAAACGTATTGTTATTTATCGCTGTATTAGCTTTGGGCACAATCATGCCAAACATGGTTCAAGCTCAATATGATGGCTATGTAAATGCTTATAACACTACTAGAATGAACAGTGTAAATAGTAACGTAAACGGTTACAATAGTTATTCTTCTTACAATGGTTATAACAACAATAACGGACAAGTTTATAACCCAGCACCAAGAATTTATTCAATAAGTCCTAACTCTGTAAATAAAAATCTTGGTTCTATGCGTATAGTAGTAAGTGGAGATGGTTTTGTTCCTGGCTCAGTTATCAGATTAGATGGAATAGATCAAATAACAACTTACATAAATCCTTCTAGGGTTGAAATGCAATTTAACGATTTAGCTAGAACAAACATTGGGAATTCTATTATACTTGTTTACAATTCTGCACCAGGTGGTGGATATTCTAACGATGCAACGTTAAATATAAATAACGGAACAATAGGAGTATCTAGCGCTAATACTACAAAAGCAAAAACGACTTCTAATTCCCCTACTATTACTGAAAGTGTAAAAAACACAATCGGTAGCCCAACAGGAGAAGTATTAGGTGCAAGTGCAATTTTTGGAGGAACAAATTTTATGCCTTCAAATTTAGTTCAATGGTTAATATTCTTTATATTTATTTTCCTAATAATATATTTAACAAGGAAAATTTATACTAACGACCAACACAAACATATACCTCTAAAACACGCTTAAAATATCAAAAATAAGCAAATAAAGGTCAATCCTAAAGGGTTGACTTTTGTGTTTTAGTGTGATACAATATAAGGGTAATAAGCCCTTTGAAAACTGAATGTTTTATGAATGGTTGAGTCGCTAATTAGTTGAAAAATCGACTCATGAGCGACTCAACTATTCACGTAGTACCACCCGCGCCCTGCGGGCGCACATCAGCACCCCACAAGGGCAAGGAGATACAAATGCGCAACATCGATAGATTTCTGGGAATTTCATTCGCACTTCTGGTGCTTTATGGCACTTACCTTCTTTTCGTGAATTTCTCATTCTCATTGGAATGGTTCACGATGCTCGTCTTCACCATCAGCCTCGGTATGTGGACCGAGAGTGGGCACAAGAAGGTCGAGATCGGATGGAAGGCTCAACTTCTCCTCTTTGGAGAACGATTGAACCACAAGATGGGAGAAGGTTGGCACTGGGTGCCATTCCCATTCAGTTTGAAATCAGCTGATTGTCGGCAAACGGTGATCAAACTCGATAAGATCGAGAAGGTCATCACGGCCGACAACGTACAGGTGGATGTCGACGGATCACTCATTCGACAGATTTCAGATCTCGACAAGTACTTCGATGTCGAAGAAAGTGGTCTCAAGCAGGGACTCGACGACATCTGGGACGAAACCATTCGTAACAAGATAGCGCACAGCGTTTTGGATGACGTACTCAAGATGCACATGGATCTCGCGAGGGGTGTTATCGAGGCAATGGGAGTCACAGCAAGCGACTCCTGGGGTCTCACAATCATGAGAGTCGTCATCGCAAGCATCAAACCCGACTCGAATGTCGCAGAAGATCTCGCGCTCAAGGAGCGCGAAGAACTCCAACGAGATGGGCAAGTCATCGAGATTGCCCACTTCGACAAGATGGTGAACGCACTCGTTAACGGTGGTACCATCAACGCAACCAAGCCGAACGAAGTCATCTTCAAGGGCGGCATGTCGCGGGAGCAAGCGATCGAACAGATTCAACTAGCTCTCGGCAAAGTCACCAAGACGATCGACGCCAAGACCATCAGCTTTGATGTCGCGACCATCGCGGCCATCAACGCCTTCCTCGGGAGGAAGTAATGGGTAAATCTAAGGGATATCTAACGATGACGATAATTGCAATTGTTGTACTCGTTGCTTTTATCACCCTCGCAACCCGAGAAAGTAAAAAAGGACAAGAAGCGAAGATCGCAAGACAGACCAAGGTGGACTCAGTCAAAGCCGCCAAGGAGATCGAAACAAAGCGCATCATGTATTACGTTCCGCCGCAATCGGAACAACCCAGCCTAAAAACCTGGGAGAAGATTCCTCCAGAAGGAATCAAAGTGTGCCTACACAGAGGATGGCGCACTTTTCCGATCGGCGGAAATCTCAAGATCATCGATCCTGATGGTGGAGAGATGTACGACAAGCTCGGAGAAAAGATCAACTTCGGTTTTCGCTCTGAGGGTTGGTATAGGGTCTACCCAGACCCCATCGGCTCCGAGCGTGGAGTCGAAATACTAGCCAGATGGTGTTTCTAGAAGTGGCCAACGTATCGCGCTACGGCCAAGCGCAAAGGCAACGGCCGGACTCCCCTATGGGAGGCCGGCCGCTTTTGTTTGTCCTTTTTTATTTTATTCTATTGAGGTATTACAGTTGGATTGTATGGATTTAATTGAACTTTATTTTCTTGTGGATTTATATTTCCACTACTATTGATATTAAAGGTATTTATAACAATATTTAATATACCCCAAACACCAAGCATAATAGCAATACCGATAATCCCCCACACCATATGACTTTTACCAGTGGTTCTCGCTTCTTCATTTTCTGCATTTCCTACAAATTCCATCACACCGTAAAGAAAATACACAATGGCTAAAGCAAAAAGAAGCCCAATCAGAGGATTTACAATGAGTTTATTAACATTCGTTAAAAAACTCTCAAAATTCCCACTTGCATAAGCAATATTTGGTGAAAATAAATCCATTGAATTTAACTCTTAATTTAATAAGGAACTGTTGGTAATGTTATTGTTTGAACATTATTTAAACCAAAAGTATTTCTTACTATTGCTACAAGTCCCCATACACCGATGATTACAGCTAGACCAATAATACCAAACACTATTCTATCTCGTCCTTTTGTCTTAGCTTCTTCATCATCTGAAACAACGAAAGATATTACTCCCCATACGAAATAAACAACTCCAAGCGCTATCAAGACTGGAAGAACAGCATTTAGAAGTTCACTGAACTTGCAAAGCAATCCTTGAATTGTAGAGATGGTACCACTACCACATGAAGTTGGTGTACCACCAGTATTTACTTGAGCCAATGCCATAAGAGGCATAAAACCTAGAACAGAACCTGACAACACAATTAATTTCTTTTTCATAATCTTATAACTTATAAACTTGAAAACTTTATAATAATAATGCGACCTAATAATAATCTCTAATAAAGAACACGTAATAATTATACCCCCCTATGAAATGTTAAGCAAATACCCACTAGTTTGGCTTAACGGACGGTAAAACACTGGTATTAAGGTCAAAAGTACCACCAACTATTCTAACCAATCCCCAAACACCCATCATGACTGTAAGGCCAATAATACCCCAAATCATTAATTGTTTTGCACTTTCCTTTTTCGCTTCATCATCACTATGTATTATAAATTGAGCAACACCCCAAACAAACATAGCTATGGTAAGAGCAAAAATTAAAGGGATAAAAGCTGTTTGGATAAGACAAGTTACATAACTCAACAATCCACCAATTTTTTTATCTGCCCCAAGCGTTTGGGCAAAACAACCACTAGATGCCTGAGCAAAAGAAACCATTGGATAAAATACTGATACAGAAAGAACTGTTGCAAATTTTGATAATTTATTTTTCATATTATAAAGCTAACACTGTCTCTGATATAAGTTGAGCAAGAGCCCACGACCCTAATAATAAAGCTGAACCAATTAAAGTATAAAGAAGTGCAGTCTTCGCCTCGGTTATCTTCTCTGGATTACCTCTTGCAGATACAAAAAGAAAACCACAATAAATTATAGCAAGGGCGATAACGGGGATGCCTATTCTAATAACATTAGTTAAGAGATTTTTAATAAAATCATTTATGGTATTGGTTTGAAGTGGATTACAAATTTTGCCATCTGGACAATCCCCCCCAGCCGCATGAACAAATATAACTGGAACAACTAACACAAAAAGTACTAAAAGCCACACGAGAAAATTTTTCTTAACAAAATTCATTTTTATATTATACATAATATAATTAGTTAAACCAATTAGTTACAAACTTATAACCGACAGCTATCAAAAGCATTTTAATAAACAAATAACATCCTGCAGCTATAACAAGACCCGTGGTAGTATTCATAAAAACCGATTTAGCAGCACTTCTAGCTTCTGGAGAAGAACCACCTGAAGTAATCATCTTAAAACCAGCAAAAGCAAACATCAAAGCAGCAATAGGTACCACCAAAACCTTAAAAGTGAAATTGATTACACCATTTATAAGAGCAAATACATCATTAAAAGTGCATGGATGAGATTCTATCCCAGTGCCAGCTTTACCACATGGCACCAACCCATCTGCAAATATAAGCATCGGAGTCACAATGATTACCAAGGTCAGCAGAAAAATTAAAATTTTATTTACTTTTTTCATATTTATAAATTAACGCAATAATAAATCAAACTTAGCACTAGCATCTCCCAATGCATCAGACGGTTGCATGCTATTTGAAAGAACTTTATCTATCATCCCACGAAAAATTTCATCACTATTCTTAGGTGATGGGTCAAGCCAACTTCTTGCATATAAAGCAGAGTCATAAAAAATCGGAGAATAAGCATCATTTGGTTTTTGAGAAAGAAGGTCTCTTCTAGCTGGTGCGATGTTGAAAGTTTTAGCGAAAGAAGAAGCAAATTCTCCACTAGACATCAACCCAGCTGCTATATATGCTGTATTGAAATTTTTAGAAAAAGAAGAGATAGCAATTCCTGTAACATTCGCAGATGTTAATTTAGACGATGCATTTTTTATCTGAGGCATAGGTGCGATAAGAAAGTTTTGATTGGGATTTTTATTTACCAACAATGGAAGTTCGCTAGCAAAACCAAAATAAAATGCCAAATCTTCTTTACTAAATGCATCCATAGAAGTCGGCATAGACCTATTCCAAGAATAAACATTAGTCAAAGAATCAGCGAAATCTACATAAAATTTTAAAACCGGACTCAAATCGTATTTGCTGCTATTCCCTGCTAAAACAGAAGAGAAAAAACCATCTTTTTCTATCACAATAGGATTTCCTGTCTGCATAAATAATGTGGCCAAAATATCTTTAGCATGATTCACATTAGAAAACTGACCCATCGCTACTGTACTTTTAATTATCTTATTTAATTCATCTTTTTTAGTTAGAGTTGACACCATGTCTACTAAATCATTCCAAGTCTTAGGGGGATAAACTATACTATTCGCATCAAGAATACTTCTATTGTAATACATCATTAAAGGATCTATGGCCAAAGGAAAAGCGAGCATGCCTTTGGATGTTAAAAATACTTCACCTGCACTTGCAAAGTTGTTTTTGAAAGACACCAATGGATAACTAGCATAAGGAATAGTAAAAATTTTATTATTGTAAGAAAGTGTCAAATTGTCTGGCAACAAAAGCAAATCAGGTCCAACACCCCCAGCAAGAGCTTCTAATAAATCTTGATTAAAGGTTTCTTTATTTTTCTCAACATATTGAACTACAAAATTTTTATTAACATTATTAAAATTCTCAATAAGTGGAGTCATAGAAATAGAGGAAAATGTTCCCCATATAACTACAGTACCCTGTCCAACATTGGCAGTATTTTTACCTATAGGTATAGCACCAGAAAAAACAAAAACACTAAAAATAGCAGCTGCAATAAATATAATGATAACCACAATTTGGAAGTTATTATTTTTCATTCTTTCTTAATATCATACCATAATGATGAAGACCTGTATCAATATCACACACAAAAACAAAACCGCATTTCTCGAACATGCCTCGCATTTTTTCTTTAGAAATAATATTAATTTTTCTTTGATTAACTAAAGAAGAATCTTCTAACCAATCAATCAGGAGCACTCGCCCATTATCTTTTAGAATTCTTTTTGCTTCTTCTATTGTTTTATCTTTATCTTCAACTTGAAAAAGCACATTA
>JAYSNU010000034.1:0-11584 GCA_043723545.1 Candidatus Nomurabacteria bacterium
ATGTTGAAAGAAGAAAAAATTATCGTAGAGAAAGATACTTGGGAAAAAATTCCATTTTATAAAGCAGTAAAGAGTACAGATTCAGAAGATGGATATGCTAGCCGTGTCGGTATTCATGAAGTTTTGAAAGTTTCTGTAACTATTCGGGAATTAATTTTAAAAGGAGGATCTCAAGAAGAAATAGAAGTTGTAGCTAAAAAAGAGGGAATGATGACAATGCTTGAGGATGGGATATTTCAAGCAGTTTTAGGAAATACAACATTGGAAGAAATCTTTCGTGTTGTGTCTGAATAGTTTGATTTGTTTACTTTAAATAAAAATGTTATTTTCTTACAAAGCAAAAAAAGATGGAGGAGTTATTGAGGGTGTGATGGATTCTGTTGACCGCTTTTCTCTGTCTCGTGAGTTACATTCAAAAGGATTTATTCCTATTTCTGTTGTTGAGAAAAATCCAAAGAGTTTGTTTGATCCAATGCTTTATCTGAATAATTTATTGAGCAAAGCTAGTCTTGTGGATTTGATTATTCTTACTAGAAATTTAAGTGGAATGCTTAAGGCTGGGCTTTCACTCTCACGTGCGTTATCGGTTTTAGAAAAACAAATAAGTAAACCCGGTTTAAAGAAAATTCTAGTAGCGTTATCTGCAGAAGTGAACGAGGGTGGGACTCTTTCTACGGGACTTGCGAAATTTCCTGATGTTTTCTCAAAACTTTTTATTTCGATGACTAAAGCAGGGGAGGAGTCAGGAAATTTATCCGGAGCTATTTCTGAGGTTGGTATGAATTTGGAGAAATCTCATTCTTTGAACAGTAAAATTAAAGGTGCATTGATTTATCCTGGTGTTATTTTAACTGCTATGGTTGTGATAGGAGTATTGATGTTTGCTTTTGTTGTGCCGACACTTGCTGGAACATTCAAAGAACTTGGTGTTGTTTTACCTACGTCTACTCGTTTGATTATTGCTATGGGTAATTTCTTTTCTAATAATTTAATTTTAACATTCGTTATTCTTATAGCCTCGGTGGTTATTATAATGAGATTACTTAGCGCCAAGTTTATGGCCAAATATCTTGATTATATAGTTTTAAGAATACCAGTAATCGGTACTTTGGTGAAAGAGTTAAATACGGCGAGAACTGCTAGAACTTTATCTGCTCTTTTATTGTCTGGAGTTTCTATTGTGCGTGCTGTGGAAATAACAGAAGATGTGGTTCAGAATATTTATTACAAAGAAGTTTTGAAAGAAGCTGCTATTGCATTAGAAAAAGGAGATCCGTTTGGTAAAATTTTTGAGGAACATTCCAAATTATATCCAGTCATGATGTCAGAGATGATAGAAGTTGGAGAAGAAACAGGAAAGCTTCCGGAAATGTTACTTCAAATTGCACTTTTTTATGAAGAAGAAATAGAAACTAAAACAAAAAATCTTTCCACAATTATTGAACCGATACTTATGCTTTTTATCGGTTCGGCTGTTGGTTTTTTTGCAATTTCCATGATTTCACCTCTTTATTCAATTTTGGGTAGTATAAAATAATGAAAAATTTACACGAAAAAGGATTTACAGCAGTAGAGTTATTAGTAGTAATAGCTATTGTTTGCGTTTTTGTTGTACTTGTACTTTTTCAATTTTCTAAATTTAGAGAACAACAAGTATTAAAAAGTGCAGTGAATGATACATTGTCATCTATGAATAAAGCTAGAACTCAAACACTTTCTTCTTTAAATTCTTCTACTTACGGTGTGCATTTTCAGTCAGACGGTATTATAATTTTTAAAGGTACAGTTTATTCTGCGGGAGATTCTAATAATGAAACAATCAATGTAACTTCTCCGGCAAGTATTTCTAATGTTACATTGGCCGGAGTAAGTGGGTCTTCTGGTGAAATGTATTTTAATCGCCTTTATGGCGTTCCAAGCAAAAATGGAACAATCACCATTTCTACATCAAATTTTTCCAGGACGGTAACGATTTCTGCAACAGGTTCTGCAAGTACAAATTAAATAATGAAGAAAAATTTTACAAATAAAAAAGGTTTCATGATAGTAGAAATTTTGGTGGCCATTTCCATCATTACTGTTTCTATTTTAGCTGCAATGTCCGTAGTTCAAAAATCAATTTCTGTTGCAAGACAGTCATTGCATGCTTCTCAAGCGTCGTTTTTATTAGAAGAGGGCGCGGAAGTTGCTAGAATTTTACGAGATAATGCTTGGACAAATATTTCTTCTTTAAGCGTCGCTACGAACTATTATCCTACTTTTTCAACACCCAATTGGTCTTTGTCTACAACACCAAATACGGTTGGAATTTTTACGAGAATAGTTACCATCTCAAACGTAAATCGTGATAATACAACCAAAGATATATCTGCCTCTGGAACTGATGACCCGAAGACGAAATTAATAACGATTACAGTTTCATGGTCAGAGAATGGTGTGAGTGTCAGTAAGACTTTATCATTTTATATGATGGATATTTTTTCATAATGAAATTCATTAAATATAATAAAAAAAATGGTGGATATTCAATGGTAGAACTTATATTTTATGTTGCTCTTTTTTCTTTCATGTCTTTGGTAGTGATAAATTCTATACTTACAATGACTAAATCTTTTAAAGAAACAGGAACATATGCAGAAGTGATGAAGGGTGGAGATATTATAGAGCGTATATCACGAGAAGTCAGACGTGCTACAAGTGTCGCTTCTATTAGCGCGAGTGATTTAAAAATCAATACAAAAAACGATTCTGGTGTGGCTAAAACAATGGAATTTGTATTGAATAATGGGAATGTTCAATTATTTGAAAATGATGTTTTTACGGGGAATCTTAATACAGACAATGTAACAATTTCTACTCTTACTTTTTCACAAATAACTACTACAAATGGTGTGGCTATAAAGATTGCTCTTGATATTAACTCTAAAAGTAAAACTAATTCTTCTGAAAGTTTTTACAATACAATTGTTTTAAGAGGGGATTATTAAAAAATGAAAAAAGATTTTAGAAAAATAAAAAGAAATAGTGGAATAGCGATGATGATATCAGTTATCTTTTTCCTTTTTATTTCTCTGGCAATTATTGCTGGGTTAGTTACACCATCTGTTCGTGAGTTTAGAAATGCCAATGCAAATTTAAATTCAAAGAAATCTTATTTCTTGGCTGAATCAGGGATAGAAGATGCTTTTTATCGTATTAAAAATAATATGACGATTGGAACAAGTGAGACGATAACTGTTGGTTCTGTTTCTACTACGACAACCATCGCTGATATCTCAGGAGGTAAAAAAGAAATTGCTTCGCTTGGCGACACGCAATCTTTTGAGAGAAAAGTTGACTTGATTATCAGTACTGGCGTAGGTGTTTCATTTAGTTATGGAGTACAAACAGGACAGGGTGGGTTTAGTATGGATAATGGTTCCAGTATAGTGGGTAGTATTTATTCAAATGGCCCCATTTCTGGTTCTGGTTCTATAACTGGTAGTGCAACTTCTGCAAATTCTGCTGCTCTTGCATCAGATCAATCAAATGGTTCTGGAGTGCCTACTTATGATGTATCTTTTGGTAATGCAAATGGTACACAAGATTTTGCTCAAAGTTTTCAAGTGAGTACTTCGGAAGTTGCAAATAAAGTTCAATTGTATGTAAAAAAAGTTGGCAGTCCTTCGAATTTAACTATAAGAATTGTGAATGATAATAGTGGTGTTCCATCAGCAACTACTAAAACTTCTGGGACGCTTTCTGCGTCTGCTATTTCTACAAATTATGGTTGGGTGGATGTTCCATTTGATACGAACCCTCAACTTGATTCTGGTACTACATATTGGATAGTTGTAGACGCATCAACCTCTGCGTCTAATTATTATAAAATTGGTGGTAATAATGATGGATATGCAAATGGTGCAAGCAAGATAGGTGCATATAGTGGTAGTTGGAATAATAATAGTCCTTCGACACTTGATGGATTTTTCAGTTTATATTTAGGTGGAATTTCTGGATCAATAGATGGAGTAACAGTTGGAACTGGTTCAACTGGCAATGCTTATGCACATACTGTGACTAATGCTACAATCCGTGGTACAAATTATTGCCAAACAGGGAGTGGAAATAATAAATCTTGTAATACTAGTTTGGCGGATCCTGTGCAGGTTGCTATGCCAGTATCTGACCAAAATATACAAGATTGGAAAGACGCAGCTGCAGCTGGGGGAACATATAGTGGTGATTATACAGTTTCCGGCAGTAGCACCACACTTGGCCCAAAAAAGATTACTGGCAATTTGATTATTGATAATAATGGAATTTTAACAATGAGTGGAACTATTTGGGTTCAAGGTAATTTGACTGTTAATAATAATGGAAATATGCGATTAAGTTCTTTTTATGGTACGAGTGAAGGTGTAATAATTGTGGATGGGACAATAACAATTGGTAATAATGCTTCATTTAGTGGGTCGGGTACTTCTGGTAGTTATATAATGGCGCTTTCTACTTCTTCTTCAACTTCTGCTATAACATTGTCTAACAATGCCGGGGCCGTCACTCTATATGCAGCTAATGGCACAATAGATGTAGCTAATAATGGTACGGCCAAGTCTCTAACTGGTTATTATATTCATCTTGGCAATAATTCAACAATCACTTATGATAGTGGCTTAGCCAATGCTAATTTTGTTAGTGGGCCTTCTGGTTCTTATAACATATCAAGCTGGGCAGAGACGCAATAATTACAATTGTGATATACTTTTGTCATGTCTAAGAAGATAATTATTGCGAATTGGAAGATGAATCCGCTTACTTTAAAAGAAGCGGAAAAGTTGTTTGTTGGTGTAACTAAAGAAGTTTCCGGAATTAAAAAAACTGAAATAGTTGTATGTCCACCATTTGTTTATTTGGAAAAATTAAAAAAACTTAGCAAGAAAATTTCTTTAGGGAGCCAAGATGCCTTCTGGGGAGAAGTTGGTGCTTTTACTGGAGAAATTTCAAGTGAAATGCTTTCTAATTTAGGTATTAAATATGTAATTTTAGGACATTCTGAGAGACGTGCGTTGGGAGAAAATAATGAAAATATAAATAAAAAAATTAAGGCTGCAATTTCTGCAAGACTTTCGCCGGTACTTTGTGTGGGTGAATTAGAAAGAGATGAGAATCATGAATATTTTAATTTTGTAAAAAATCAATTACTTCAATGTATTGATGGCATATCAAAAAATTTATTATATAAAATAATTATTGCTTATGAACCAGTTTGGGCTATCTCTACGACATTCAATCGTCGTGATGCGACACCTGTTGATTCAAAAGAGATGGCAATTTTTATTCGCAAAATAATTTCCGATAGATTAGGAGCTGGTATGAAAATGCCGAGAATAATTTATGGTGGTTCGGTTAATACTAAAGATGCTGGAGAGTTTTTGACAAATGGTGGTGTTGAAGGATTGTTGGTTGGTCGTGCAAGTCTTGATGTTAAGAAATTTACAGACATTGTAAAAACATGCGAAGTATTGAACAAATAGAAAATTTAAAAGATCAAAGAGTTTTTGTCCGAGTGGATTGGAATGTTCGCATTGAGAACGGTCAAGTTGTAGATGAATTTCGTATAAAAAACTCTCTTCCAACTCTAGAATTTTTAAAATCACGTGGCGCTAAAATTATTATTGCTACTCATCTAGAACCTATTGCTCAATCAATGGAGCCATTGAAAAAATATCTGCCCGATGGTGCAGAACTTTTGGAAAATTTACGTTTAAATCCTGGAGAAGAAGCTAATGATGAAGAATTTGCAAAATTTCTTGCAGCTAAGGCAGATATCTATGTTAACGAAGCTTTTTCTGCATCGCACAGACAACATGCTTCAATAGTTGGTGTGCCAAAGTTTTTACCATCATATGTTGGATTTCAATTTGAGCGAGAAGTGAAAGAACTTTCCAAATCTTTTAATCCTTCCAAACCATTTTTTTTAATTCTTGGTGGAATAAAGTTTGAAACGAAACTCCCATTAATTGAAAAATTATTACCTTTGATAGATTTTGTGTTTATTGGTGGTGGTATGGCGAAAGCCACAAATCTTACTCCACTTATAAATAACCCTAAAATATTTTTTTGTACTCCAGATAGTGCTGCTATTGATGCAAATCCAGAAACCTTGGCTTTGATTAAAGAAAAAGTTGATATTTCAGAATTTATTTTATGGAACGGACCACTTGGGAATTATGAAAAAGGATATACAGAGGGGACACTTGCCCTTGCTAAAATTTTGGCTTTAAGTGGCAAGGAAGTCATAGTCGGTGGCGGAGACACTCTTACAGCTATAGAAAAACTTAAAATTGAAGATAAATTCTCTTTCGTATCTACTGGTGGCGGTGCTATGTTGGATTTTTTGGCAAATGGCACTCTTCCAGGTATTCAGGCCCTTAAATAATATTTTTAGAAATTCTTTCTATTGCGTCTAAGTTTTCTTCTTTAGATAATGTTTGTGTTGAATATTGTGGCAGATTGTCATTCATATGTCTTGGTATCAAATGTACATGAAAATGAGGAACATCTTTTCCTATTACTGTTACCTGCACATAATCGCAAGGCAAACCCTTTATCATCGCCTTCATTAATTTTTTGGATAATTTAAAAATTTCTTCTATTATTTCATCTTCAGTATCATGCATCCACACAGAATGTTTTTTGGGTATTAATAAAGTATGCCCCTTATTTACAGGATTAATATCTAAAAAAGCAATGAAATTGGGATCCTCGTAAACTTTATTGTGTGGAATTTCTCCAGCTCCTATTTTGCAAAAGATACAATTCTCCATAAGTATATTGTAGCAAATTATGTTAAAATTTCACTCATGCACAAACACAGTGACTTATTAAGGACTCTTTTAGAGAAAAGGGGCATTACAGATGAAAAACAAGCTGACATCTTCTTAAATCCTAGTTATGAGAGAGATCTTCATGACTCTTTTCTTATGCGTGATATGGAGAAAGCCTGCATTAGGCTTTATGAAGCAATAGAGAATGAAGAAAAGATAGTAATCTATGCTGATTATGATTGTGATGGAATTCCTGGAGCGGTGATATTAGAAGATTTACTTAAAAGGGTGGGTTACAAAAATTATGAAATATATATACCCCAAAGAAATTCTGAAGGTTATGGGCTTAATTTGAGTGCCATAAAACAATTTGCAGATTCTAATACTAAGCTTTTAATTACAGTTGATTTGGGTATAACAGCAGTTCTTGAAGTGGCCCAAGCAGAAGTAGATGATATAGATGTAATAATTACGGATCACCATTTATCAAAAGATAAATTACCTCGTGCCTATGCAATTTTGAATCCGAAAATAGATGATTATCCAGAGAAAATGCTTTGTGGTGCAGGAGTGGCTTTTAAATTTGTTCAAGGTTTTGTGAAAAAATATGGAGAGTATTTTAAAATAAATGAAGGTTGGGAGAAGTGGTTACTCGATATGGCTGGGCTTGCGACGCTTTCTGATATGGTTCCACTTTTGGGTGAGAATAGAGCACTGGCTTCTTTTGGTTTGAAAGTTTTGAAAAAATCACCACGACCAGGATTACAGAAACTTTTGGGAAAAATGAATATTGATCAGAGATATATAACTGAAGATGATATTGGTTTTATGGTAGCACCACGACTCAATGCTGCTTCTCGCATGGATGACCCACGAAGGTCTTATGAGATTCTTTCTACCGAAGACAACGTTAAGGCAGGAGAACTCGCAAACCATTTATCAAAAATAAATGATGAAAGAAAGACAATTGTTTTGAGTATTATGAAAGATGTTAAAAAACATTTTGAAAAAAGAGAATTATCCCAAGTTATTGTTGTTGGCAATCCTACATGGAAGGTGGGTGTGCTTGGACTTGTCGCAGGTAAAATTATGGATGAATATAAAAAACCAGTTTTTGTTTGGGGGCAAGATGAGAATGATTGTTTGAAGGGTTCTTGTAGAAGTGATGGCTCAGTATCTGTGGTAGAGCTTATGATGGAGACAAAAGATTCATTTCTTGAATTTGGTGGCCATGAAATGGCTGGAGGGTTCACTATAGTGAATGAGAAGATTCATTTTTTAGAAAAAGATCTTTCTTTGTCTTATGAAAAAGTTAAAAAAGTTTTTGATGATAATGTGCAAAAAGTAGACATCGAAGGAGACTTTTCATTAGTGAATATGAAAAATTGGAAAGAGATAGAGAAATTAGCACCATTTGGACTAGAGAATCATAAACCAGTTTTTTCTTTCCCCCAAGTGAAAATAGAAAATATTAAAAAATTCGGCAAGAATGGTTCGGGAGAACATTTGGAGATAACTTTTTCTGATGCTCATAATAATAAAGCGAAAGCGATATCTTTCTTTTCTGGTATTGATTCTTTTAATGATACCTTAGTGGAAGGGAATAGGGTTAATTTATTAGCAACCTTTGATTTGTCTCGTTTTAGGGGGAAAGAAGAGCTTAGATTGCGAATTGTTGATATACTGTAAGTCACATGAAAGAAAATAAAATTATTATTTATACAGATGGAGCGGCGAAAGGGAATCCAGGGAAAGCAGGTTGGGGAGTGGTTTTTCTAGTGGGTAAAGAAATTTTTGAACTTGGTGGGAGGACAGACCATGCGACGAATAATCAAATGGAATTAACTGCGCCGATTGAAGCACTTAAATTTATTAAAAAGAATAAAATAAAAGCCCAGATAGAATTTATGTCTGATTCTAAATATGTGATATTGGGCATTACTGAATGGATTTTCAATTGGCAGAAAAACAATTGGCGTAATGCTGCTAAGAAGCCCGTGGTAAATAAAGAACTCTGGGAAGAATTATATATTCTTACACAAGAGTTTAAGCCTAAATGGCATTATGTAGAAGGTCATGCAGGACATACACACAATGAAAGAGCAGATGTGATAGCCACAAGCTTTGCAGAAGGAGAACCTGTTAAATTAAAAAAATAAATAATTTAAATGCAGGATAGATTATTCTATTCAATTTGTTTCGGATTTTTGTTTGGCGTCTTGTTGCGGTCATTTGTTTTTGTGAATATTTATTTAGTTTTTTTAGTAAGTGCCATAAATATGGCTCTTTTTTTGTTTTTTTATATTATTTCAAAAAACAAATGGGGAATAATAATTTCACTTTTCATTTTGTTTCTTTGTTTTGGGATTTTTAGATTTCATATTTACGACAGAACAGCACCCCAAATATTTGAACAAAAAGTTGGAGAGAAAATCAAATTCGATGGTTTGATTGTAGATGAGCCGAGTATTGGTGAAAATAATCAAAAGATAATTGTGGAAATTAAGAATGGTAATGATGAGGTTAATATGTTGTTAAATACAAGTTTGAGTGAAGATTTTAAATACGGAGATGAAGTTGACTTTCGAGGCGTATTAGAAAAACCAGATAATTTTTTAACTGATCAGGGTAAAGAGTTTGATTATATAAACTATTTGCGGAGTAATGGTATTTTATATTTAATAAAATATCCACAAATCGAGATTATTTCTCATAATAATGGGAATTTTATGAGGAGTGCATTGTTCTCTTTTAAAGAAAAATTTTTAGAGAAAATAAATTATGTGATAAGAGATCCAGAATCACTTTTAATGGGCGGGCTCATTTTGGGGGAGAAAGCATCTTTCAATAGTACTTTGAGGCAGAGTTTTATAGACACTGGCACCATACATATCGTTGCTTTATCTGGTTACAATGTGACTATTGTAGCCGAATGGTTTATGAAGTTATTTGCTTTTTTGCCACTTAATTTTTCTATTGGTATGGGAATTTTGGCTATTGTTCTCTTTATTTTGATGGCTGGTGGCGCTTCTACTGCTATTCGTGCAGGAATAATGGCTGTCCTTGTACTTGTCGCACGTGGAACTGGAAGGACTTATGATGTTGCACGAGCATTAACTATTGCTGGAATTGTTATGGTTTTGATAAATCCGTTAGTACTCGTTTATGATGTTTCTTTTCAACTTTCTTTTATTGCGACAATTGCTGTGATATTTTTTTCACCTAGAATTGAGAAATATTTCATGTGGGTTCCTGAAAAATTTGGATTCAGAGATGTAGTATCTATTACTTTTGCCGCTTATGTTTTTGTTTTGCCATTTATACTTTATAAAATGGGAAATTTGTCTCTCGTAGCATTACCAGCAAATATTTTGATTTTACCCTTTATACCTTTTACGATGATTCTTGGTTTTCTGACAGGTATTTCTGGTTTTCTGTTTTATTTTCTTTCAGTACCATTTGGATATTTGGCTTATTTTTTCTTACACTATGAACTTTCTGTTATTTCTTTCTTTTCTTCTTTATCTTTTTCATCGTTTACTATACTTGATTTTCCGTTATGGCTGACAATTTTAATATACCTCTATTTTGTATATAGACTTTTTGGTAGAAATATAAAAAGTTTTTTTATTGAGCGCTAATAACTTTAGAGAATTTTTCTTCAATTACTTCCCAATTTAAGTTTGCGAAAAAGTCTTCGATGTATTGTTTTTTTCCACTTGGTTGATAGTCTGCTACATATGAGTGTTCCCACATATCTAAAGCAAGAATCATTACACACCCATTTAGTTGCCCCAAGTGTTGTTCGTCCACCCAAGAAGCCAAGAATCTCGAATCTTTTTTATCATACCAGAGTACAGCCCAGCCTATTCCACGAGTAAGAGCTAAATTTTTAAACTCTTTTACAAATATTTCCATAGAACCAAAAAGTTCTATTAGGGATTTTTTTAGGATACTATTGTTTCCTAGTATTTTTGCTCCACCAGACAAAGAAGAGAAATACAATTCGTGGTTACGTATCCCATTATATTCAAAACTGAATCTACGAAATAATTCTCCCACAATATAAGCATCTTTTTCACTGTCGAGTTCTGCAATTTTTTCCATTACACTGTTTGCGTTTTTTACATAACCAGCATAAAGCTTCAAATGTTCTTCGATATTTTTGGCGCTTATTCCTTTTAATTCTCCTATATTAAATTTTTTTTCTTCAAATTTTTGCATATTAGTAAGCCTCGGGGGCTTTGTTAATTTATATGTTACCATTATACCATGTTGGGGTATTGTAAAAAGAACAGTCTTTTGTTTGTAGTTTTGTTGTTACTATCTATTGATGTCTATATTTTTTATTTAGACTTACGAAGCTCTGACAAGAATCTTACTTTTGCTATGTTAGATATTGGCCAAGGAGATGCACTTTTTGTAGAGTCACCAACTGGTACACAAGTTCTGATAGATGGTGGTCCACCGAAAAAGATTTTAAGTAGGCTTGCACAAGTCATGCCAGCTTTTGATAATACAATTGATGCAATTATTATTACTAATCCAGATCAAGATCATATTGGAGGATTTCTCGATGTGTTGAAAGTTTATAAAGTTGGTCATGTTTTTGAATCTGGTACTTTTAATGATTCTAAGATTTATAAAAACTTAGAACAGGAAATAAAAAACAAGAAAATCCCAGATATTTTGGCGAAGAGTGACATGCGACTTAATCTTGGCGGGGGAGCATATATAGATATTTTGTTTCCTGATAGAGATGTTTCAAATTGGGA
>JAYSNU010000035.1:0-1857 GCA_043723545.1 Candidatus Nomurabacteria bacterium
ACCTATTCTATCTACGAATTTTCCCACAAGAACCACCGGCCACGCAAAAGCCACGGCATAAAACAATTTAGAGGTTGCAGAAAAAATGTAACCCAAAACAATAAATGGTTTACGCTTCTCCATCTTGTCTGACGCTATTCCGGATGCAATTTTGAGAAAACTCGCTGTGGACTCGGCTATTCCCTCGATAAGACCAACTATTGCTATTGGAGCTCCAAGAACAGTTGTGAGAAATATTGGTACTATTGGATAGACCATATCTGACGCAATGTCATTTAGAAAGCTAACTGCAGATACTACAAAAACGGGCTTACTTATACCTGTTTTCAGAGATTTTTTTTCTTCCATATTGTCTATATTCTATTATGGAATGTGAATGTAGTATAGGGAGAGCTACAAAAATATAATGTTATAATTTATTTATGATTATAGAGAGCGAAACAGATAATATCCTGATACTCAAAGAAACTTCATATTACATTCTTTTTAGAGCAATATTTATTTTTGTTATTGCGTTATTTATTACTCTTAGTGCAAAGAGAAATACCGAATCCTCTTCCTTGAATCTTTTCATTGCAGGCCCGCTCCTTATGGCTGCATCTTTTGTTTCTGCAATTTATTTCTTTAAAAAAATACAAATTATATTTAATAAAGAGCAAGAACTTATAATTAGAACAATAAAAGGACCTATCAATACTACATCTCAAAAATCATCACTAACAGATGTTGTAGAGGTAGAAGCTGTCCCTATTTCAAAAGTAGTTGGTTTAATTTTTCAGAGAACTGAATAT
The DNA here is from genome assembly GCA_043723545.1 of Candidatus Nomurabacteria bacterium. Taxonomy (GTDB): domain Bacteria; phylum Patescibacteriota; class Minisyncoccia; order Phycocordibacterales; family UBA9973; genus UBA9973. The sequence goes on from JAYSNU010000035.1 coordinate 792, forward strand.
GATATAAACTTAAAATATGAAAATGGAGATCTCTTAAAGATAAATTATTCAAACCTGGGGAACAAAGAATCAACAAAAATTGGATTAGGCTTGGCAGATTTCCTTGGTGTACCATTTTTGAAAGTTAAAAAAGAAAGTGTACTAAAAACAATATCAGAAATTAAAAAATTGATAAAATAAAAAATACCTTGATTAAGGTATTTTTTTGTATTACTTGATAGAAGTTATCTTGACCTTAGTCATAGGCTGACGGTGTCCGTTCTTCTTATAGTAACGACTTTTTGAGTGATACTTGACCACTTCTAGTTTTGGGGCACGAAATTGCTCGAGGAGTTCTGCTGTTACAGTTGCACCCGCAATGAAAGGAGTACCAATCTTTGTAGATGATTCATCATCCAAAAGAAGCACCTCATTAAAGATGACAGTAGTTTCCTCTGTCTCAAGCTTCTCAATAGAGAGAACATCTCCTACTGATACCTTGTACTGCTTGCCGCCCGTTTTGATTACTGCGAATGCCATAGTGGGGATAATATACCTTATTTTTGTTGATAATGCAAGTACTTTGTTGCGAAATTTGGGGTAAGTCCCATTAAACCCTAATTTTCCCTAATTTCACATATAAATAGTGAAATATTAAGAAATTATAACGTTTTTAAGTTGTTAGCTTTTCGCTATTTTTAGCCAACATTTTGTCTCCTGTAAGCGGATTTGTATAGTAATCTCCATAGATTAAATGGAAAACATGGGCCAAATCTGCTGGAGAATTGAGAGCAAATCTATCACCTTTTACCATTCTTTCACTATCTTCACCGCTAAGATATTCCTTTGCATATTTTGCAAATTGCTTGCGAACCGTCTCATCTGTAAAATCTGGAATTGTGGGAAGGCTAAGAGCTATTTGCTTTCGCTGTCTCTTCCCTATAAAGTTGGCATCAAACTCTTCGCCCAAAAGAAACATCGGTAGATTACAAAAAGTATTTACTTCTTCATCTGTTGCTTCACGATAAAACTTATCTACACCAGTAAACATTGATGAAAGATAATTGAATCCCTTAAAATATATTTT
>JAYSNU010000036.1:0-14133 GCA_043723545.1 Candidatus Nomurabacteria bacterium
GAGCTGGCTGCCGGGTTGAGTCCCAGTTCCTTTCGGTACAGCAGCGCCCGGTCGGACCAGAGCGAGGCCCAGACCAGCCGCAGGCGGTCGAGAATAGCAAATTAAAAAATAACCATTAGCACTGATTTTTTTATTTATAAAATTTGTTTTTGAAACCAAAGAAGTGAAACTTGTTCCAGTTTGTGTTTTTCTCTGAATATAATAATCCGTCAAATCTATCTCTCTATTGTCTGTATTATAAAGTTCAATAAATCTATCCGCGGTAGGAAGCAACTGAACTTCATTTATAATTACACCTGCCAAAACTATATGAGAGCTAAAAAATAAAATTAAAGGAAAAATGACAAAAAGAAACTTCTTAGACATATTTTTATATTATTTTATGAATGTGTTATTATTATATCATAATGGAAAAAGAACAAAAAATAGACTTCCTCGCAATTGGGGATATTGTAATAGGCGCATTTATTAAATTAAAAGATGCGGAAGAATTGGTAAATCATGGCACCCTAGAACTTTGTGTTCGTTTCGGTGACAAAGTTCCCTATGAATCCGTAACTGAAGTGTCTGCTGTCGGTAATAGTCCAAATGCATCTGTATGTGCTTCAAGACTTGGATTGAACTCTGCCCTTATCACAAATATCGGAGACGATGAAAATGGAACTAAATGTCTCAAAGTTTTAGAAAATGAAAAAGTGAATGCAATTTATGTAAGCAAAGAAATAGGGGCAAAAACAAATTATCATTATGTTCTCTGGTATGATATTGATCGCACAATTTTAGTAAAACACACAGAATTTAATTTCAAACTCCCACCCCTTCCATCTGTACCTTGGGTGTATTTAAGTTCTCTCGCAAGTAATTCTCTACCCTATCATGAAGAAATCGCTCAATATCTAAAAAATAATCCGGAAATAAAATTAGCCTTTCAACCAGGAACTTTCCAAATAAAACTAGGTGTAGAAAAATTGAAAGATATTTATGCTCGTACAGAAATATTCTTTTGTAATAAAGAAGAAGCTGAATTAATTCTTGGCTTACAAAATAAGGACATTTTAACACTTTCAAAAGGAATGCAGGCTTTGGGACCTAAAATGGTTTCAATAAGCGACGGACCAAATGGTTCATATTTATACGCAAATAATGAATTATATTTCACGCCAATATATCCCGATATAGCACCACCGCTTGATCGTACGGGCGCAGGTGATGCTTTTTCTTCTACTGTCACAACAGCATTAATACTTGGAAAAACTCCACTGGAAGCACTTTCTTGGGGACCAATAAATTCCATGTCTGTAGTACAAAAAATAGGAGCACAAGAAGGACTCCTAACAAGAGAAAAATTGGAAGAATATCTAAAAAACGCTCCCGCAGAGTATAAAACTAAAAAGATTAATTGATTATTTGGCCGCTTCGATAAGTTCTTGTTCCAATGCTAAATGTTTTGCTTTTAGTTTTTCTAACTCTGCTTCAGCTTGTGATACATCCCGACCAGCATCTTTGGCTATCATAATTTTTCTACTTAATTCAGTAATTTCATCCCATTTATCTGCCATTTCTATTCTAATGTTTCTTGGACCAGGCTTTCTTCCTCCATCTATACCCAACTCTAATTGCATACTATCAGGACTTTTCATATATTTTTATAAATTATTTTAATAATTTTTTAACGGCCTCTTTGATTCCCTCTTTACCCATACCATAATACTCTATTAATTCATCTGGTGCACCTGACTGACCAAATCTATCTTTTATTCCAACAAACTCCATACGAACAGGATAATTTTGTGCCAATACTTCTGCGACAGCCGAACCCATACCGCCCGCAATTTGATGTTCTTCAACGGTCACTATTTTTTTAGTTTCTTTTGCTAACTTTATAATAGCATCACTATCAATTGGTTTAATTGACGCTAAGTTCATAACTTTAGTTTTAATTCCTTCTGCTTCTAGTTCTTTCGCAGCTAATATTGCTCTATGTACAAGAGAACCTGTGGCAATAATTCCAACTTCTGCAAGACCAACATCTGGTGTCCATAAAATTTGTGCCTTACCTATTTCAAATGGAGTTTCTTCTGTGGTTATTACTGGTGTCTTCTCTCTCGCAAGTCTTATGTAAGCTGGATGTTTTGATTTAGCTAAAGCCAATGTCGCTTTTTTGGCTTCAATAGAATCACACGGAGAAATAACATCCATATTCGGCATCACTCGCATAAGGGCAATGTCTTCTAGGGCTTGATGTGTTCCACCATCAGGCCCAACAGAAATACCAGAATGAGAACCGACGATAACAACCTTTCTGTCATTATAAGCAATAGTGGTCCTGATTTGTTCCCAATTTCTTCCCGGAGAAAACATCGCATAAGAAGAACAGAAAGGAATCTTCCCCATTGCGGCCATGCCAGAAGAAACTGTGGCGAGATTTTGTTCAGCCACTCCAACTTGTATAAATCTCTCAGGAAATTTATCTGCAAATAAATTCATTTGTGTGCTCTCAGTCAAATCTGCACAAAGACCAACAACATTTTTATCTAACTCTCCAGCGGCAAGCAACCCAAATCCAAAACCCTTACGAATAGGAATTTGCTCAACATCATCGTTAAACATCTTTGTATTTAATTTTAATTCTGGATTAAGCATTTCTTTTTAGTTCTATTAACGCTAATTCAGCTTCTTCTTTATTGGGGGCTTTGCCATGCCATTTGTAATTTCTTTCTATAAACGAAACACCTTTTCCTGGTATTGTGTGTGCGATTATCACTGTTGGCTTCGTATTCATAGCTTGGGCTTCTTCTACGGCTTGATTAATTGCCGCAAAATCATGTCCGCCAACTTCTATTACATTCCAATTGAAACTTTCCCATTTATCAGTGAGCGGTTCGAGAGGCATCACATTCTCAGTGTTGCCTTCTATTTGAATATTATTTCTATCGAGAATAACAATTAGATTTCTTAATCTAAATTTCCCAGCTAACATTATTCCCTCCCAAGAATTTCCCTCATCAAGCTCACCATCAGAAATAAAACAATAAACAAATCGTGAAGTATCAAAACCAAAATCTATTCTTTCGGCAAGAGCCATGCCCACAGCCTGAGAAATCCCAGAACCAAGAGGACCAGATGAAGTATCTACATAAGGAAAATATTCTCTATGAGGATGACCTTGGAGTCGTGAGCCAAGTTTACGTAATGTTTGCAATTCTGTAACGGGGAAATATCCAGCATGAGCCATCGTCGAATATAAAACCGGACAAATATGACCATTTGAAAGTACTACCCTATCACGCTCGGGCCACTCTGGATTCTTCGGATCGTGTTTTAATGTATGAAAATAAAAAAGAGTAAAAATATCTGCCATACCAAGTGGTCCTGCAGAGTGCCCACTCTTTGCTTCAAGAAGCATTTCAATAATAGAAATACGAATATCATTCGCTTTCTTTTCTAAATCTTTAATTTTTTCTTCAGTTAACATATTTAAATCTGTCGAAATTGTTCGATAGTATCAATTATATCATCTGTATTGAAAATAGAAGAACCAACGATAAGTCTATCAGTGCCAACTTCCGCCAAAGCTGTACCTGTCTCTAAATTTATTCCGCCATCAACTGAAATAAGAAGTTCAGGATATTTTTCTTTTAAAGTTTTTATTCTATCTAAAACTTTTTCATCAAATGCTTCACCTTGAAAACCAATTTTATCTATACCCATACATTGAACAAAATCTATAAAAGGAATAAGCGAATAAATATCTTCTAATCGTGTAGCTAAATTGATAGCCACACCGATCTCAGTCACTTCTCTCATATATGGGTCAATTCCTTCCAAAAATTCTTGAAAATCTTGAATGTCACCAACTGCTTCAATATGAAAAACTATTCTCTTGGCACCTAATTTATTATAAATATCAAAATTCTCCACTGCATCAACAACCATCAAATCAAGTTCAAAATCAATATCTTCCCAAAAAGGCAAACCTTCTTGTTCATTTAAAATACTTGTAAAATAAGGATCAATCGATGCATTTTCATAAGGCCAACTTCGAGAAGGCACAAAAACACCATCACAAATATCAATTTGTACTATGGGCACCCAACCTTTAACTAAAGAAATCTTATTCTTTAAGTCTTCATAATTCTTTGGCAATATTGCAGGTATAATTTCGCTCATATTAATCTATTTTTTTTATCCTTCTCACATGTCTCTCTTCACCAGAAAATTCTGTGTCAAAAAATGTTTTTATAATTTCCTCAACTTCATCTTCTGAAACAAAACGTGCACCAATTGAAAGCATATTGGCATCATTATGTACACGTGTTGAAGAAATCATATCTAAAGTATTACCAGATGTATCAATTTGTGTTCCAGTCTTTCCATAATATAAAGCACAACGAATTCCATGTGTACGATTGGCACACATAGCTTCACCTTGACCAGAACCACCAATCACAATACCAAAGCTCCCCTCTTCGCCTGCAACAGCAAGGGCTACGTGGCTAACAAAATCTGGATAATCATCACCAACATCAAAAGAGAAAGCTCCTTTATCTGCAACTTCATAATCAAGATTAAGTAAATACTCTATAAGTTTTTCTTTTAGTTTGTATCCTGCATGATCCGCTCCAATATAAATTTTCATGGTTCTATTATATCACCATGACCCTGAGTTTTCATCGAATGGGTCATTTATTTTATTGTATTCCCTGTTTTGATAACATGATCAACTAGTGTATGTGTATACCCCATTTCATTATCATACCAACCCATAACCTTCACCAAATTCCCCCCAACAACACGAGTCATGGCAAGATCAGCAATAGAACCGAAATGGCTACCCAATATATCACTTGAGACAAGTGGTTCTTCGGTAACTCCGAATATATTTGCCCATCTTTTATCTTGTGCCGCTTTTTTTAAAATTGCATTTACTTCTTCAGCTGTCGTTTCTTTTTTAGAAATAAAAGTTATATCTACAATAGAACCTGCGGGTACTGGTACACGAATAGAAATACCATCAAAAAGTCCGACAAGTTCTGGAAATGCTTGTGTTACAGCAATAGCTGCACCGGTCGAAGACGGAACAATATTTTGTGCTGCAGCACGACCTTCTCTCATATCTTTTTTACTTGGGCCATCTACAAGTGCTTGTGACGCAGTGTAACCATGAACAGTATTTAAAATTGCTTTTTCAATTCCCAAAGTTTCATGCATTATCGCAATAAGTGGTGATGCTGCATTTGTAGTACAAGAAGCATTCGATGTAATATCACAAGTTCCAAACTTCTCTTCATTAATTGACATCAAAATCGTCTCACCTTTTACTTCTACATTCTCACCTTTCGATGGAGCAGAAATAACAACTTTCTTCGCACCAGCTTTTATGTGTGCATTTGCTTTATCATAAGAAGTAAATAATCCTGTAGATTCTACAACTACATCAATGTCCAAATCTTTCCAAGGAAGCATCGATGGATCTTTCTCGGCTAAAACTTTAATTCTTTTTCCATCAACAATAATATCTTGACCTTCTGAAGTTATTTCATGTTTCCATTCTCGATAAACGGTGTCATATTTTAATAAATATGCCATGTTCGCAACATTCCCCAAGTCATTCACTGCAACTATTTCTATCTCAGGTTTATCCCAAGAAACTTTTAAAAATGCTCTACCAATTCTTCCGAAACCATTAATACCAACTCTAATTTTTTTCATAATTTAATTATAACAGAAACAGTCAAAAAAATATGTTATTATGGGGAAAATGGATAAAGATATTAAGTTTATACATCTTCATACCCACAGCCATTATTCTCTCCTAGACGGCCTTTCAAAGCTTGAAGATTTAATAGATTTAGCCAAAAAAGATGGCATGAATGCCATAGCAATTACCGACCACGGCAACATGTATGGAGCTATAGAATTCTATAAACTAGCAAAAAAAGAAGGTATCAAACCAATAGTAGGTGTTGAAATGTATATGACAGCAGGTTCACGTCTTGATCGCACAGCTGAAGCAGGTGGTGGAAAAAGATATTACCACCTTACCCTGCTCGCGAAAAACTTAGAAGGCTACAAAAACCTAATCAAGCTCGTCACCGTAGCAAACTTAGAAGGATATTATTACAAACCACGCATTGATAAAGAAAGTTTAAGAAAATATTCAAATGGAATTATTGCATTGTCTGGATGTCTCGGCGGAGAATTATCTCAAAGTATTGTACGCAATGATATTGGAAAAGCTGAAGAATTAATAAAAGAATATCAAGATATCTTTGGTAAAGAAAACTATTTCGTAGAAATACAATGTCATCCATCTGTGGAAAATGACAAAGTTGTTCGCGAAACATTAATTAAGCTTGCAAAAAAACATAATGCGGATATCGTGGCAACACAAGATTCTCATTATCCATGTACCGACGATCATAAAGCTCACCACACATTGCTCCAAATAAATACACAGGGAGATGGAAGAGATGGTGCTAAATTTGAGTTTTCAGACGATGATTTTTCTTTCATAAATACAGAAAAAGCATTAAAAATATTTAAGGATACTCCAGAAGCGATAACTAACACAATGAAAATTGCAGACATGTGCAATTTAGAACTTGAACTTGGTAAATGGGTTTTCCCTGACTTTAAAATTGAAGATGGTAAAACCTATGACCAAAAATTACGCGAATTAGCTTTCGCTGGCTTCGAAAGACTCGACTTAAAAGCGAGCCCAGAAATATTAGAACGTGTAGAATATGAATTAAAAATTATTTGCGACAAGGGTTACTCACCATATTTCTTAGTTGTTGGTGATCTATTGCGATATGCAAAAGAAAATAATATTTTAACAACCATTAGGGGATCAGTCGCGGGCTCGATGGTCACCTATTTGCTTGGTATTACAAATGTAGATCCAATAGAATACAAACTTCCCTTCGAAAGATTCTTAAACCCATTTCGTCCTTCTCCGCCTGATATAGATATGGACTTCGCTGACAATAGGCGTGATGAAATGATTGAATATGCCAAGAAGAAATATGGTGAAGACAAGGTTGCACAAATTGGAACCTTTGGAACAATGATGGCTCGAGGTTCAGTACGTGATGTGGCACGAGCACTCGGACATCCATATTTAATAGGAGATAGACTTTCAAAAATGATACCTATGGGTTCCCAAGGAATGCCGATGACTATAGATCATGCGATGGAAATAGTAGGAGAATTAAAAGACGCATATAAAAAAGAAAAAGATACAAAAGAAATATTAGATTTAGCAAAAAAAATGGAAGGTTGTGCGAGACATATCTCCGTCCATGCAGCCGGTGTAGTTATTTCTCCCTTTCCACTAATAGAATATGTTCCAACACAATTAGATCCCAAGGGTGGAAAAATAATTACTCAATATGATATGTACAGTGTAGAAGAAGCTGGTCTTTTAAAGTTTGACTTCTTGGGTATTAGAAACTTAGCAATATTGGGAGATGCGATAAATTTAGTAAAAAAGTTTTACGACATAGATATAAACATAGAACGTATACCACTTGATGATAAAAAAACTTTTGCACTACTTGCGAGCGGTCAAACAGAGGGACTCTTTCAATTAAATGGTTCTGGTATGACAAGATATTTGAAAGAATTAAAACCAACATCAATCCACGACATCAATGCAATGGTAGCTCTTTATCGTCCAGGACCGATGGAAACAATACCTGAATATATAAAAAGAAAACACAATCCTGCTTTAATAAAATACATGGACCCTCGAATGAAAAAATTCTTGGTTGAATCCTATGGACTTATTGTCTATCAAGATGATTTGCTCTTCTGTGCCATAGAACTTGCTGGATATAACTGGGAGGAAGCAGATAAATTCCGTAAAGCTGTCGGTAAAAAAATTCCCAAAGAAATGGCCGCTCAACACGAAAAATTTACCCAGGGGATTATAAAAAATGGACAAACGCCAGAATTCGCAGAAAAACTTTGGAAACTTTTCGAACCATTCCAAGCTTATGGATTTAACAAAGCTCATGCTGCCAGTTATGGACGAGTAGCCTATCAAACTGCTTATATGAAAGCTAATTATCCTGTAGAATACATGACTGCAATATTAACTGCTGAATCAGGAGACGTAGAAAAAATTTCAGAAATAATCAATGAATGTAAAAATATGAAAATTGCAGTTCTTCCACCAAATATAAATGAAAGTTTTGGTGGTTTTACCTGTTTACCCGAAGGAGAAAGTATAAAAATAGACAAAGAACATAAAAGTGAAAAAATAAGATTCGGTTTCTACACAATAAAAAATCTAGGTACAGACATAGGAGATGCAATAATTAATGAGAGAAAAATAAGTGGTAAATTTAAATCTATCACTGACTTCTTAGATAGAATAAAACACAAAAATTTAAACAAAAAATCAATGGAAGCCCTCATCAAGTCTGGATGTTTTGATGACTTAGCAGAAAGAGGCGCACTTCTCTTTAATCTCGAAGATATGCTCACATACAACCATCAATCTAGTCAAAACGAAAACCAAACTTCTCTTTTTGGTGGACTTTCTGAAGAACATGCACCCGGCTTCAAATTAAAAAAAGCCGAAGAAGCGAAAATGGCAGACAAATTACTCTGGGAAAAGGAATTATTAGGACTTTATATTTCTGGACATCCACTTGATAGATTACGAGACAAATTAAAAAGCAGAGATATAAATATTAAAAAAATAAAAGAAGAATTAGGTAATGGCTTCCCTGTTACAATTGCAGGTATTATAGAAAATGTCAGACAAGTGGTAACAAAAGGAAATGAAAGAATGGCATTCTTAAAAATTGCTGACTTAACTGGCTCCATCGAAGCTGTAATTTTTCCAACGATATTCAAAGACTCAATTGATATAATAGTCGCTGAAAAATGCATTGCACTTACAGGAAAAGTCTCTAACCGTAATGGCGAAAAAAGCATCATAATAGAAGCACTAAAAGAGATTTAATTATACAGAGACATCGCTTTTTCTTTACTTTCTGTGAAAATTGTTTCTATCGCTTCAGTGACTTTCTTGGAAAGTTTTTTTAAATTTTCCAATTCTGGCTTTTTAAATTCACCAAGTAAAAACTTTAAAATATCTTTCTCTCCTTTTGGTTTCTTTAATTTTCCAGATGGAGTGCTTGGAGAAATACCGATTCTAATACGCACAAATTCTTCACTCTTTAGTGCTTTAATGATAGAACCCAGGCCATTGTGACCACCAGAAGAACGATTAAAAGAAATTCTCATTTTACCCAAGGGCAAATCTACATCATCATATATAACTATTAAATCTTTTAAATCTTTTTTATTTTTAATCAATGGTGCAACTGTTTTACCAGAATTATTCATAAAATTATCCGGGGTGACAAATTTAATCTTCACATCGTCAATCTTATCTTCAATCATGTGAACCAAAATACGCCCAGTGTTATGTCTAGTATTTTCATATTCTTTTCCCGGATTTCCCAAACCAACTACAATTTTCATAAATATATAATAACACTCTTACCTAAAAATAGTAAGTAACATTTAACAACATAAGATAACATACTGTCAAGGATTTTTTGTGTTAAAATCAAGCCATGGAAGAGCAAAAACTCGAACAAGTAGAAGAAAAACCAAAAACTGGATGGCAGTCATTGCGTGAGTTAATATTATTTGCCCTACTCTCTCTTGCAATAGTTGCACCTATCAGAATATTCATTGCACAACCGTTCATAGTTTCTGGTTCCTCTATGTTCCCCACTTTTCACAACAATGACTATTTGATAGTCGATGAACTCTCTTATAGATTAGGAGACCCGCAAAGATATGATGTCGTAATCTTTCGTTATCCAGGAGACACAACAAAATTTTTCATAAAAAGAATTATCGGTTTACCTGGTGAAACTATAGACATAAAAGGCAAAGACGTAATAATTCAAAACAAAGAAAATCCAAACGGTTTCAAACTTGACCAATCTTTTATAAATAATGAAATGAATACAACAAAACATTATGTATTAGAAAGTGATCAATATTTTGTATTAGGAGACAATCGCAATGCAAGTTCTGATTCAAGAGTATGGGGTGCAGTTCCTAAAAATCTTTTAATAGGTAAGGCATATCTGCGACTTTATCCATTAAATAACATAAATTTTAAGCCAGGAGATTATAAACCTAATTAATATAGTTATGATTAAGAAAGCAAAGAAAGAAAAAGCAAAAATAAAGGAGCCCGCATCACCCAAAGGAATGCGAGACATAATGAACGAAGAATATTATAATTTCCAAGGCTTTTTTGAAAAAGCACAAGAAGTCGCTGTTTATTATGGTTTCAAGCCGATAGAAACTCCAATCCTTGAACATGAAGAAATTTTAACTTCTAGTATTGGTGAAGGCACAGATATCATAGACAAAGAAATGTATACACTTCGAACCAAGGGTGGGGATCATTTAGCAATGCGACCAGAACACACCGCCCCTCTTATGCGTGCTTATCTAGAGCATGGAATGCAAAACACTCCACAACCAGTAATGTTTTACCAATATGGTCCAATTTTTAGACATGACAATCCACAAAAGGGTCGCTACCGTCAATTTTACCAATTTGATGTAGATTGTTTGGGTAATGATAAAAGCATATTAGATGCTTTGGTGATAAAAGTTGGCATGACAATACTCGAAGAAGCAGGGGCTCAAAATCTTTCTATTGAAATAAACTCAATTGGTGATAAAGAATGTCGAAATATTTATATTAAGGAACTTACAAATTATTACAAAAAACAAATAAATAATTTGCCAAATATTGATCGTGAAAGATTAAAGACTAATCCTCTTCGTATTCTAGACTCCAAAGAAGAAAAAACAAAAGAAATAAACGAGGGTGCACCTGACTCCATCAGTTTCCTTTGTGTTTCTTGTAAAAAACATTTCAAAGAAGTTTTAGAGTATTTAGAAGAAATGAATATTCCTTACAATATAAATAAAAACTTGGTTCGAGGTCTTTCGTATTACACTCGTACGGTTTTCGAAGTTGTAGAAATAGGCGAAGATGGTATAGGTAGGGCTATCGCAGGTGGTGGACGTTATGATTATCTAGCAAAAGCAATAGGTGGTAAAAAAGATGTCCCGGCTGTCGGCCTCTCTATCGGCGTAGATCGTATAGTAGAAGCACCTTGGTATAAAAAACTCTCTCCTCGTATAATTAAAAAACCAAAAATATATTTCATTCAATTAGGAACTGAGGCTAAATTAAAAAGTTTAAATATTATTGAGATATTAAGAAAAGCGCATGTGCCAATAGCTCAATCACTATCTAAAGATAGTTTGGGTTCACAACTAGCTATTGCTGAAAAATTAAATATCCCCTACACACTTATCTTTGGAGTTAAAGAAGCAATAGAAAATTCTGTAATTGTTCGTGATATGTCTAATCGCTCTCAAGAAACTGTAAAATTAACTAAACTTTTAGAATACATAAAAGAGTTAAAGTAGACTTATGAAGACAATTCTTCAAAAAGAAGAAAAGGTTCTAAGAATGAAAGCGAAGGAAATACTCGTTAAGGATATTAAAACTCCAAAAATAAAAAAAGTATTAAAAGAGATGTCTCTCTCACTCAAAAGCCAATTAGATGGTGTGGCCATAGCAGCTCCTCAAATAGGATACAGTTTGAGAATATTCGTGGTATCGGGAAGAATTTTTGAAAAAGATTTCATATCAAATCAAAAAATCCCAAGCAAGGAAAATACAAAAAAGAAAATCAAAGATTTAGTTTTTATAAATCCAAAAATATCAAAATTATCTAAAGACAAAGAATGGTTACCGGAGGGGTGTTTATCAGTGAGACCATTTTATGGTAAAACTTTTAGATCAAAAAAGGCCACGGTTACAGCTTATGACGAAAATGGTAAAAAATTTACTAGAGGTGCATCTAATTTGCTTGCTCAGATATTTCAACACGAAACAGATCATTTAGATGGAATACTATTCATCGACCATGCAAAAGATATAAAAGAAGAACCACTTTTAAACCATGAATCCCGTTAGAAATTCAGCAAACGGGAACAAAATGATGAATTATTATTAATTAAAATTTCTAACGGGATGAATAAAACAAACTTTGTATTTTGGGGCACTCCAGATGTAGCATTCGAAACATTAGAGATTTTAAAACAAAATGGTTTTTTGCCGTCCTTGATTGTCACCTCGCCTGACAAACCTCAAGGGCGCAAAATGATTGTGACTCCACCTCCTGTCAAAACTTGGGCAATAGAAAACAACATACCTTATATACAACCTCAAAATTTAATAAAAGAAGAAATAGGAGATGCTTTGAGAACCCTTGGTAGTCGCGACGGCGACGGACAGAGAAAATCTTCAGCAGAAGATTTTCGTGGTGAGCAAGGTATTTCCTATTTCTTCTTAATCGTCGCTTACGGCAAAATAATTCCAGAAGAAATTTTAAAGATGCCAAAACTTGGCTCAATCAATGTCCACTATTCCCTACTTCCCAAATATCGTGGTGCCTCACCTGTAGAATCAGCAATTCTAAATGGAGACAAAGAAACAGGAGTATCTATACAACAAATGGTTCACCAAATGGATGCTGGACCAATCCTTGTTGAAGAAAAAGTTATTATAGGAGACAATGAAACAGCACCAGAACTTCGAAAAAAATTAATAAAAATTGGTGGCGAACTTCTAGTAAAAATGTTACCTGATTTTATAGAAAGTAAAATAAAACCAGTATCCCAACAAGGTGAAACAACTCATTGTAAAAAAATCAAAAAAGAAGACGGCTTAATAGATTTAAACAATGATTCCACGAAAAATTACAATAAATTCCGTGCTTATGTACACTGGCCACGAACTTATTTTTTTAAAGACGACAAAAGAATTATCATCACTAAGGCCAAACTAGAAAATGGAAAGTTCATAATACAAAAAGTCATCCCCGAGGGTGGCAAAGAGATAGAATATTTTTATTAATTTTTCTTGTTAATACTTAGAGGTAAAAGGATTCCTCTTAGAAAGTCCTTTTAACATTTTCTTCACACTACGAGCTCCGCGATGAAACATCGTTTGTTTTTTATCTTTTTCTTTACTTATATCTGTATATAAAATTTCTTTAACTTCATCAATTGCCTGATATAAATCTTCCATATCTGCACTAGAAAAAAATTCCTCTCCATTTACTTTTATTAAACATTCAGCCCGAAAAACTTCTCCGGCTTTGTGGTGATTTGTAGTTTTTGCTACTTCAAAATTAACCATAGCTTCCCCTTTCTCTCCCTCCATTTTAGAAAGAAATTTCTCCAAAGTAGTAACTCTTTTAGTAACATAATCTTTTATCGCACTCGTAAGTTCCATATTCTTCGCTTTTATATTTATTTGCATATTTTTATATTACTTTAAATAAAATTAATAATCACCAATGATAACCATAAAGATAAGCACCAATTAAAACAATAAAAAGGATTGCCGCCAAAAGAAGAGGTATATCCCACCATAAACTATGTTCATGCACATACTTAACAATTGCATGATAAACAGTCTTAAGTGCCAAGAATGGTACAACAAAACAAAGAAAAAACACTATCGGAAATAAATTGAAAAGAATAAGAACTATAACAGCCACTATTATGATTAAAGGCAATTTGTCGATAAATATTTCCCACATATTTTAATTATACCAAAAAATAAAAATATCCACATTTTCTATTAAAAGCCATTTGACTCCATTTTTGATAGGTATATAATCTTCCCCAGACAAAGCTGTACCGTTTCAACTTCACCACAAGGGTGTGGAGCTGAAAACGGCCACCTGGGGCAACGCCAATGCCGAAAAAGGGTTAGTCTGACGCCAAAGCGCCAGAAGGTTCTCGCGAACCTCTAATTCGCGACCATTCGAAGTGTTCGTTCGCACGGGGTCACCGTGGCTCAAGATTCAATCAGTCGCCTCATGGAAGTTTGTACAGGCGACGGACTCGCAAATCAGCCATTGAGTAGACACCCGTGCCACACGCCAAGCGGAGAAGAGGACGGATTCATTCCCTCACGCTTGGCACGACGTACAACATGGACACGAACGTAAAAGTCCACAACCCTGGTAGAAGAGCATTCCTCTCTTGTGGCAA
>JAYSNU010000037.1:0-4271 GCA_043723545.1 Candidatus Nomurabacteria bacterium
GGATTTTGTTGGAAAAAAGTTCGGATTTTGTTCAGGAGACACAGCCAACTTGCGCAAAGTTATCCCGCTCGAGACGCGTCGTTGTGATAAAATTAAAAGATGTTATTTTGGAAGATAAATTTTTAACAGAAAAAGAATTCAACAAAATCATCTATTGATATTTTAACTATTGCATGATATAAAATCGAAAGATGGCCCTGCTTGGTTTTGCTAGCTCACGCCCTACAGGAGCCCGAAAATGTTTACCGAAATCGTAGGTCCACTGGTGCCGTACGTGTGTGGTCCGTTGACCGAACTACCTCCTGAAGAACAGGAGGGGGTCAAGCAGTTCTACACGGACATCGCCGATATCTGCGAAGCAATTCGCGGCCACCGCGCGTTCGTTCCTCACGAACACTACGATCCGGTGAAGAACGCCAACTTCACACCCCCACAAGTCGACGCAGCAGAACGTCATCAGGTCTGTGACCTGACGTCGCTTCTCATCATCGTCGCGATTGCTCCTTCGTGGGGTGGTGGCATCGAAGTCGAGATGGCACGCACGAATGACGTGCCAGCAGTACTCCTTGCTGACGCGAAGAAACTCGCGAATGGCAAGATCTCTCGTCTTCTTCGCGGCAATGCCGCGATAATGAAGATCATCGCGTACGAAGACGAAGCGGATGCTCTCCATCAGCTGAGGAACATACTCAGAGAATCGAAGTAGAATCACGTCGCCCGTAACAAGGAAGGTCGCTCGACCATCTTTATCGGGCGACTTTCTGTTTATGTGATATAATATTTTTATATATGCATAAAATAAATAATTTTTGGACCAGAATAAAATCTTGGTCACTTACAAAAAAAATAATTTATGGAGTAATAATCCTGATAGTAATTTATGGTGGATATAAGATATTTAGCCCTAAAAACAACAGCGCAAACATAACTACTGATTTTGTTAAATTTGGAGACCTAAAAGAAACAATATTAGCAACAGGACAAGTAACATCGACTACTGATTTGAGTCTTTCTTTCGATTCTAGTGGAACAGTACATACATTGAAAGCCAAGGTGGGAGATAAAGTAAAAGCTGGCACAATATTGGCAACTCTTGACCAAGGTAATGTTCTAGCATCTTTAACTTCAGCACGCGGAGCACTTGCAGCAGCACAAGCTAGATATAAAAAAATAATAGAAGGTGCATCAAATGAAGAAATTTCTTTATCAGAAATTGCTCTACAAAATGCAAAACTTGATTATGAAAGAATAAAATCTGCACAAGAAGTTTTAGTTTCAAATGCTTATAAAAATTTGCTAAATTCTACCCCAGAAGCATTACCAAGTGGTGGTGGAGTAGATTATACGGCACCAACAATAAGTGGTAATTATACAAAAGGCATAGAGGGGAAAATTACAATTTCTATATTTTACACAGGAAATGGTTCTAATTTTAGTGTAGACGGTATAGCTAGTGGTGGTGGGATAGTTACGACTACAACACCACAACTTCTTGGTGATTCTGGTCTTTATATAAAATTCCCAAGTACAAATTCAAATACAACAGAATGGACAATAAATATCCCAAATAAAAAAGCTCCAGATTATGTAACAAATTACAATCTATATCAATCCGCACTAAAAACCCAAGATTCTGTTTTAGGCTCTGCCCAATCATTGATTGATCAAAGAACAGCAGAATTAACACTTAAAAAGTCTACCGCTCGTGATTCAGATAAAGAAGCAGCTCAGGCTGATATTTTATCAGCACAAGGAGGACTACAAGGTGCACAAGCCAATTTTGAACACACAGTTCTACGTGCACCAACAAATGGAACTATTACAAAGATAAATATAAAATTAGGCGAATTATCACAAATCTCACAAGAAGCCATGGTTTTGCAAGATATAGATAATTTATATTTAGAAGCAAATATAAATGAAGCAAATATTGAAAATGTAAAAATCAGCGCCCCTGTATCACTTACTTTTGATTCTTTTGGCACTGAAAATACTTTCACTGGAAAAATCTTAAAAGTTGATCCAGCATCTACGGTTATTTCTGGTGTAGTAAATTATAAAGTTACAGCAAGTATAGATTCTTCTCCCAATCTTCGCCCAGGAATGACCGCAAATATGACAATATTGGTCGGAGAAAAAAATAATATACTTATGATTCCATCACGAGCTGTGATAACTGATAAAACTGGTAAAAAAACAGTTCGATTAATTACAAATACAAAAACCAAAGCTTACAAAGAAATAGAAGTTGCAACTGGCATAGAGGGAGATGGTGGAATAATAGAAATAACTACCGGAATCAAAGAAAGTGATGAAATAGTCATTCTAATTAAAAAGTAAATGCTCTTACAACTTAAAAATATTACAAAAGAATACGACAATAGTGGAGTTATTACTAGCGTACTTAGAGGTGTATCACTCGACGTGGAAGAAGGTGAATTTCTTGCAATAATGGGTCCATCCGGAAGTGGCAAATCTACTTTAATGCATATTATCGGTTTCTTGGATAGAGCAACTGCGGGTTCTTATTTATTTGATAATGAAAATGTATTAGATTTTACTGACGATGAACTAGCGCACATAAGAAATGAAAGAATCGGTTTCGTTTTTCAATCATTTAATCTTTTACCTCGTACTAGTGTATTAGACAATGTTATTTTACCCCTAACTTATAGTAACAAAAAAGATCATAAAAATTTAGCCACAAAAGCTTTGGAAGCTGTTGGTCTTGGGAATAGATTAGATTTCATGTCTAATCAAATCTCTGGTGGACAAAAACAACGCGTGGCTATAGCAAGGGCACTCGTTTGTGACCCGAAAGTATTATTTGCAGATGAACCGACTGGAAACCTAGATTCCAAAAGTGGCTCTACGGTTATGAATATATTAGGACGACTAAATGAAGAAGGACGTACCATCATTCTAGTCACCCATGACCGTAATATAGCTGAACATGCAAAAAGAATTATAACAATTCGTGATGGCCAAATTATTTCTGACGAAAAAGTACACAAACAGAAAAAAAGTGAAATGATAGAAGAAGATTAGTTTTATGTCACGTTTTTTAAAAGATACAAATACAATTATTAAAAATCTTTTTGCTCGAAAAGTAAGAAGCCTTTTAACCATACTCGGAATTGTTATCGGTGTATCCGGTGTAATTATCATCATTTCTCTCGGATCTGGTGCTCAATCATTAGTCTTGGGACAAATCACCAAGCTCGGAACAAATTTGATAGGAATATTACCCGGCAAGAGTAATGAAAAAGGTCCACCTGCTTCAGTTTTTGGAGTACAAATTAAAACCTTAATCGATAATGACGTCGAAGCAATAAAAAATAAAAACAGAGTTCCTCATGCAGTAGAAGTTGCTAGTTTTGTTCGTGGAACTATCACATTAACTTCTGGTAAGGAATCAGTAGATACTACTTTCACGGCAACTGATGGATCATATCCTCGTGTTCAAAATGTAGAGATGGACCAAGGTACTTTTTTTTCTGACGAAGAAGGACGTGTTGGAGCAAATGTAATGGTTCTAGGATATGATGTAGCCGAACAATTATTTCCAAATGGGGGAGCACTCGATCAAATTGTAAAAATACAAAATAGTGGAAATCTTTTTAGCAGCATTCCTTTTCGTGTTATTGGTGTACAAAAAAAATTAGGTACAGTTGCTTTTCAAAACCAAGACGACCAAGTTTTTATTCCTTTTATTATAGGACAAAGACAAATTTTAGGAATTGATTATATCCAATTTATTAGAATAAAAACTGATATAGCCGATAATGTGAAAACTACTATTTCTGATATAGAACAAGTTCTTCGTGAAGAACATCGAATAAAAAATACAAATGATGATGATTTTTCTGTTCGCGATCTTGCTGATGCTATTAAAATTTTAACCAATATTACTGATGCACTCCGTATGTTTCTTAGTTTGATGGCAGGAATTTCACTTATTGTTGGTGGAATAGGAATAATGAACATTATGTTAGTCACAGTATCTGAACGAACTCGTGAAATAGGATTAAGGAAAGCTTTGGGTGCAACATCTCATCAAATTCGTAATCAATTTTTAATTGAATCTGTTCTTTTAACTGGTTTAGGTGGTATTGTAGGAATTATTGTTGGTGTTTTAATTTCTTATCTTATTGCACTCGGTGCTAGATATACTGGATATGATTGGGCATTTGTAATTTCTCCAATTGCTATAATTCTTGCAGTAGTAGTGTCATCATTAACTGGAATAATTTTCGGACTTTTCCCAGCTA
>JAYSNU010000038.1:0-3070 GCA_043723545.1 Candidatus Nomurabacteria bacterium
ACCTTAAATGTTCTTTATATGAAAGTAGCTATTAAAACTTACGAAAATGGAAAGAAAATTCAGTTTGAATTTTCTGATGTTGAAAAAAGCGGTGTATACAATTCAAAAGAAGAAGCTTGTGCTGCCGCCGCTGACTTGTTTATGAAAAACGAAGTCAATGCAAAAGAATTTGCCGAGCTTGTTGCCAATATCATGCAAGTTAAAAACTTGCCGTATGATGGATCAATCGAGAAGTCAATCATCGTGTCATTAAGTATGGTTGGTGGGCTTGCTGTTTCGGGCGGCATGCATTTCTTAGACAAGGCCAGGGAAACTTTTAACTCGGGTATTAGTTCAGTATTTAATGTTTTTAACAAACCTCGGTTTGAGATGTGTGAATGCGGTTGCCTTAAAGGGAAGATATTTCACAAAGGTGGTATCACAAATCCAATTGAAAACAAGAAGAAGGCTATCTTTATTCTTGAAGCACTGAAAACTTCAGAATTGATAACTGACGTGGAGCACAATGAAATAAAAGATCAGATTAATGAATCAAAACTGCCTGATTAATTCTTTCCAAACCACACACAGTCAAATCTAAAACCCAACAGTTGTTGGGTTTTTATATTGACTAATTTCAAATAAATGTATAATAAGTTTAGAACCAAAAACTAATATTATGAATATAGTATTGAAATCGTTATTTATCAATTCGGAGTTATGTCCTGCTGATGAAGCTGTAGACGTTGTGCTTTCTTTGAAATCCATATTTCAAATAGAAGCATGGGTGCTTATTATCGGAAGGGAAGATGTGAGACGAAGTTTACTTAAGAATACAGAATTGCTTACAAAACTCTTGGGTGACAGAAATGTTCATCTCCCAAACGAATTTTATAAGTTTTGTTCAAGCATTCCATCTCTTAAAGATAACTTATATCTCAATGCTAGAATGCTCGCCATAAGTAGCCCACTCGCACACCATTCTGTCTAACAAGAGACTCTCTATCACACATTAAATCGCAGACACAAGTACAAATTGTTTGCGATTTTTTTAAACCACTATCATAACGAATGGGACAGTCCCATTCGTCATGTTAGTTGACAAAGAAGCTATTATCTTGTATTGTAATGTCAGAAACCAAATCTTATACATATGAAAACACGACACGTATTGATTGAAATTATACCCAGAGCTCTTTGGGTTATTGAGGCATTAATAATGATCATCCTTCACAAAATGTTTGGCAGAGGGCCTGTTACTCAAAGTAATACCTTCCTATTGCTGCTAGGCGTCGGGATTACTATCTTAGGGATAATATATTTAATAAACACTTTCTATAAGTTGGCTAAACCAATGTTTACGAAAGAGTTAATTACAGATGGACCTTATAGGTATGTGAGGCACCCTATGTATGTAGCGATGTATATACTCTTAATAGGTATCGGAATCACATTCTTTTCTTGGTTGTGGTTCTTGGTGCTAATTGCCTTTATACCTATGTGGGTAATTGACTGTTATCTTGAAGAGGGTCAAATGACAGATCTTTGGGAAAACAAGTATCGACTCTATAAGATGAGAACAGGAATGTTTTTTCCGAAATTCTGGTAAAAGTTTAAGTTGTAATATTTTTTTAGTATATTAATTGTAATTTAATTCAAAATTTTAAAACTTGTGTAATGAAAGAGAAAGAGAAAAGTACCAAAATTAAAAAAGTTGTTGAAAAGCATGCACGTCTCAATGAGACTAAATCCCACTACTATCCCGGTGAACATGGAGGCGAAGAAGGGGCATACCAAGCTTGCTCATCCAGGGCGGTTGGAAAAGAAGTCTTTTGGGATGAATCGTTATTATCCTGGTATTATTACCTGTAATCAAAAGGAGGCGTTTTGCCTCCTTTTTTTGCTACAAATTATACAAATTTTTTATGTTAGTGTATTTTTTATAAAAAAATTCTCTGTGAAGTGAAATCATTTCATTTTTGAAATCTTCAACTTTTACGCCTTCTTTCTTAATTTTTTCTTCTCCTTGTTTTACATAGTTATCTATAACAGACAAAAGAGAGATATCAAATGATGTATTATGCTTTCGTGAAAAATCAACAGCTTCGTTTACTCGTGCTTGCATTTCAGTAGGATGAGAGGCGTGTCCTGCATAAGTCCTCCCAGCAAAATCAGAACCATCCCACATTTTGGGGTCAACTGCTGTTTGGTGAACGTGAGTATATTCGTGGGTAAGAAGACTAGAAAACGTATCAAGGGCACTATCAATATCATTAAGAGAGCCGTCTACTTTGGCCCATAGTCCCACTGTTTCTCCACCACCTCCACCATCGCGGGTTATATCATCAGATTTCTTATTCAGATTAATTTCGAACTTGGCATTCTTCAAAGCCTGCCACAAGGTGTTCTCTTCAAAAGGTACATCTTCAGATACAACATTTATATTATCTACAAATACTTTTTTTATAAAGTAGTGCACATCCTTCTTTTCAATTAGGAGCTTAAGTTCTTTTTGTTCAGGAGTCATTGAAGAAGCTATTTCTCTAATACTTTTTTCTACTGTGTCTATCACAGGACTTACTTCGTATTGAACATCAAGGTAGTCCATTGAACAATCTCCAATTGTTTCATTTCCATCCTCTCTTTTTGAGTCAATATTCTTTATGAATTCAGGTTTTCCTCTTAGTTCTCTAGTAAAGTTTCCAATTTTTGTACTAAATCTATCAATATTTCTTAAATGTAAATCAGGGTTTATTATGTTTGCTCTAGTCTCTCTGTTTTTATAAAAACCTTTGACAATGTTTAATTGTTCTATGTCAAAACAGCTGGCATCTATTCCTTCAAGCAACGATAATGGCTCCTTCTCGGAAAGTCCAAGACTTTCTCTTATTTCTGCAATTTTTTCTTCATTCAATATCTTTTTTTTAATTTCAATATTTTTAGCTTCTATCATATCAGTACCGTCATCCTCTTTTTGTAATAGTTGAACAGCCTCGGCAGTATGTAATAAATTTTCATTTTGGTTTTCTATAACAGGGGAGTTCTGCTCTATAGGTAATTCTCTATTTTCCATATTTCTATTATACCAGTT
>JAYSNU010000039.1:0-3092 GCA_043723545.1 Candidatus Nomurabacteria bacterium
TCCAACTACAAAAGAACAAATACTCAAACCATTGGAAGAAATGGGCATTATTGAATTAAAAGAAGAAATAGCTAGATTGGAAAAAGAGACAAAAGAAAAAGATAAGAAAAGTCAAAAGAAAAATATAAGGAACAACAAAATAAAAAGATTACTAAGACTCGGAACACTTGCATCTGGACTGGCCTTCGGAGGAGCTGGAGCGGGGTCTATAGCTACAGCAAAAGTTTTAGGCACTCCGCCAGAGCAAATTGGTGCTATGGCGTTAAATTGGAAAGAAAGACACATAGATAGAAAAAATCAAGATGACCCAACAATAAAAGGAATAGGTGCTTCTTTTGATAAAAAACGAGTAAACTATGATGCTATTGGTGAACAAAAAATAGATTATAAGTCAGGGTACTATGTTTCATCGGTATTTGATTTATCAAAAAGTAGTAATCCTCCAAAATTTAAAATAATAGAGAGACCACATCCCGGAGAATCAATAACACCAGTAGAAAATGCTGCTGGTATAGTAACGAATTTGCTTCAACCCTTCATAACGATAGAAGAAATGATGCAAAAATATAACTATAGAAAAGACATAAGAGATATACCGGTCATGGCATATAATAAAAAAACACAAACAATAAAAGTCGGTCACATGGTGGAGTTTAATGAAAATTATTTAGTTTCTAAAATACAAGAAATATCATTAGAATTTGATACCAACCCTGATGGAAGTTTAAAACTTAGATACATACCAGGAATATTACGCATGTCTCCTCTTTTAAAATCTAAAAATGGTAGTCCAGACGTATTACCAATAGGCATAACTAGAGATCAATCAACTACTAGCATAGATCCATATCAAGCAAATCGCTTCGGAAGCTTAGAAGGAGGTAAAATTATTTTAGTTTCGGGAAACATACAACTACAAGTAAATGGAAGTTTTGCAGATATATATGCTGTGTATAAAAAATTACAAAAAGATTATCCAGAGAATGAAGTGCAAGCTTTCGTTCTCGACAATGGTTCATACAATCTCCCAATTTGGAATAAAAGAGAAGATCATGTATTGACCGAGGCACAAATAAGAGAACATTTGTCTCGCAACAATGAAGGTGGAACAGCTCTCGTGCTTATAGACAATGGGGCAATTCAAATACCTAAATAATTAGCTAAAAATAACAATTATTATATAATATTAATGACATCAAAAAAAATTACTAGATTTAACTTTATAAATAAATGTCAGAAAAAATCTCAAGACTAGAACAAGCAAAAGAATTATTAGCGAAAAAGGCTGAAGGGGAGGCTACAGGTCTTTTGACAATCTTCTTGGAAGACAAGAGTGAAGAAGAATTAATACAAATATCTCAACAAGTTTTAGACATTATGTTTCCTGAAATGGATGAAGTATTCAGCTTAAAATTGTCAGAAATGCTAGATAAAATAAATTTATTGATTGTTGAAAAAAGATCCAAAACTCCATCTATAAAACCAGATAAGGTGGCAAAGCCTGAAAAAAAGAAAGTAAAAATATCTGATATTGATAAAAAAAGAACAGGTCAAATAAAAGCAGAACTCAAGAGACCATTGGGTGACTACTCGACACAAGAACTAAAGCAACATTTATTAATTTTAGAAAATTTACAATTATGGCCTAATTTAAAAAATGATACAGATCTCGATGTTCAAATCGCAGAACGTATTTCAGCCATAGAAGGTATGTTGAATGAAAAAGAAAAAACTTCAACAGTAACCACATCAACAGAACCAGTATCAACAATAATAGAACCAACAGTAACTTCTTCGACACCAGAAGAAGCTGCTGAAGCAGTAAATACAGAAACTGCATCAGACACAGGACCTCTTACACCAGAAGAAGCTGCTGAAATTCCACCAACAGAAGCTGGTCCAGATAAAGAAAAACTAGAACAAAAATTAGAAGAAGCAAGATTGGCTTATGCATCTGCATTTAAAAAATTTGTAGCTGACAGAAGAAAAGCAGAGAGCGAGGGTACTATGTGGAACGAAACAAAAGGCTATGCAAAAAAATTTGCAAGATTTTTTAATGGTTCAAATGTAAAAGAGTCGGAGCTTACAGAAGAATTAAAAAATCTAGAACAAGAATACGACGAAGCAGCGGCTCTATATGGCAAAGCCATGTTTGAAGCCAAGAAGACAGAACTTGCAGCTTCTGGAAAAACCGAAGGAGAACAAAAGGCAGAACTAGCTCGCTTTAAACAAAATGAAATCTTTACTAGAATAATAGTTGAAGAACAAGTTAAGCTTGGTGCACTCAAAGTAGAAAATCTACCACCGAAAGAAAAGGGAATCGGTAGAAAAACTTTAGAATGGTATATGAAACAGCCAAGATGGAAAAAGATTGCCATCTCAACCGCCCTAACAACAGGAATATTTTATGTAATACCAATGGGAACAGCAGTAACTGCGGCTGGCATAGCGGGTATTGCTGGTAAAAAGGTTGCAATGTCTCTAGTGGGAAGTTTTGTTGGACAAACATTGGCAAAAGGTGTTGATCTATATGATTATTTATTTAAAAAACAACCAGCCTCAGTAAAAAAACAAGCTGAAGCAAAATTAGCTGAAACATTTAAAGAAGAAAGTTTTGATACAAGTTTGGCAAAAAGTAAAAAAGAATATGCCGAAATAGCAGAGAGAGAATATAAAACAAGAAGAAATCGATTAATCACAAAGGGTATCATCGCACTCGCAGCAGGTATTGGAACATCTTATGAACTAAGCCATAGTGGAATATTAAACATGGGACAAGGGGCACCAATTGAAGGTGCTGCAAAACATGGAACAAGCAACGAAGAATTGGTAAAAAAACTTCTACACCAAGATGGCAATCCTGCCGGAAAATTTACTATGCCAAATCCAGATGATCACTCAATGCAAGCAGAACAAATGAGAATATTAGGAGCTCTTAAACCTGGAGAATCAACAGAAAAAGTATTTCATCAATTTGGTCCCGGTGAAGAAATAGAAAAATTAGAAACAAGCACTAACCATGAATGGACTCATCCGATGGAATTTAAAGTAATAGGACCACTGGAACATGCTTATGAAAAACTTGTACTCGA
>JAYSNU010000040.1:0-1701 GCA_043723545.1 Candidatus Nomurabacteria bacterium
CGGTAATCTGGCCAAGCAAAGCCCCCAGTAATTCCGTTTTAAAATACGGGAGGAGCTCCTCCCGTACTATCGCAAGATGAATGTCTTGCCTGACGAGTCCAAAAGGACGAAATAGTAAACAAAAAATAATCCCCCCCCATCTCCAATCGCTGGAATTTAAACACACCCACCAAATTATTGGTGGGTGTGTTTAAAATTAGAAATGATTATTTTACCTTAGTCCAAGTCTCTCTGTAATTAGATAATATAAAGGCTCGTGAATATTCTCTTCAGGAATAATATCCGTAAGAACTTCCCGGAGTTCTTCTATGTCAACGGTTTCTTCATTTATCAGAATAGAGATAATTGGGGTGATGTGTCTTTTTGACCTTAATATAAGTCTCGGTACATCAAAGTATTCTTGTATTGCAAAAGCTTCAATTGTGTCCCAAGGATAAAGCCTATTATCAACAATAATTCCGCCAGTACGAAGCTCAATGTTTTGAGCTTGATGTGGACTTGAGTGTACTATTATGAGTGCGACTGCAATAGAAAGTACTAGAAATGCAAGAATGTAATTGTGAAGTAGAATAGAAACAAATATAAGAGCTCCTGCAATAATGATTAAAGAAGCGAACCAATCATTCGTTTTTGCTTTGATATGTGATGTAGGAGTGCTCCATTGCATGTGTATATAATATCATAAAAAATATATGTATTTGAAAGAAATTATAATAAAAATAATGATATTGACTAATGTGCTCTAGTGTGAGATAGTGTTCGAGGAAATTGATTAGATGACCAAGCATATTCTTGGAGTTTCAAAAAAAATTACTTAGTAATGGCAGAAAATGAGTACAAGGCTTTGGACTTAAAACCAAAGTCGGTAAACGAACAAGTAAAAAGACTAAGAAAGTTATTTCCGAATTCCAAATTTCAGGAATCGGAAAAAAGTGATGAACAAGGTTTTGTTATTCCGACGTGGTCTAGCATTGCTTGTAGTTACCAAAAAGCACTTGAAAAAGTGTTTGACCGAATAGGTAAGTTGGAAGGAATTGAGTTTTCTAATTGGCATCTTGGAAAACAAGATGAAAACAATTTGAGACATAATACCAGAACTATCTCTATTTTTAATTCGGTCCTTGAGTCCCAAGCTCACGGTAACTACGTTGTTGCAAATGCCCATATGGGGAAACATAGCCTCGGTAAATCCCCAAATGAAGTTCTGGCTGAAATTGACGGGGGAGTTAATTTCGGACTAACTGGATTTCACGTAGGGATTATTATCCTCACACATTTTGACAGGATAGCTGGTAGGGGTGATATGTGGATTAATTGTCTAGGGGATGAAATTATCACCAGTACAAAAAATGAATTCAATGGAGTTCCTTTCTACACCATTACGAACAAAAAGATTTGGTTCTGTGGTCATGATAGGAATTGCAAGTTTGATCGTTTTGGTTCTGCTACAACAATGTTTTAGACATTTTTGATCAGGCTTTGAAAGGGTCCCTCATGGGTACCCTTTTTTTTATTTTTATGATATTGCATACATGGTTAGCTATTGACATTTTTGTTATATGTGATAGAGTATTGTTAGAAATGACAACACACTGTGTCATAAGATATACAAAAATTTCAAAAATTCATAAACTCAAAAACCGATTGTCATGAAAAAAGTTTTAAATTTTAGTTTGGCCTTATTGGCCATTGTTATTTTAT
>JAYSNU010000041.1:0-3098 GCA_043723545.1 Candidatus Nomurabacteria bacterium
AAAAAAGTAAAAATTAAAAAATGTTTATTTATATAATTTAAAATAATATTCTTACTATGATCTTTAGAAATAAAAAAGAGTAAAAAAAGTACTAAGACAGAAAGTACTTGCAATACAATAACACCCGAGCCAAGAAAAACATTTAAATAATGTATATTTTCTGCATTCATCTCTTTAGAAATTTTTATTTGTTAATAATATTGACATGTTTTTGTGTGTTGAATTTCTAACAGGATTTATAAATTATTGAGGTAATGTACAAGAAGTCTTTTTTGCTAATGTTTCAAGAGTAACTCCAGCGCCATTTTCTACTGGAAGACGGGTGCCATCCTTGAGCTCCCAAGTAGGATAACCCTCAATTTTTTTATCTATGCAAACTTGGAGTTGACCTTGACCATTTGCCGTAGAACACTCTACGTAAGGCAATAATTTTGCTGACGAACCGAAAAGTTTTTTTTGTTCTTGACAATGTGGACACCAAAAAGCTCCATAGAAAACAGCACCGCTATCTTTTATACATTGAGCAAAAGCATCATATTTACCAGGGACAGATGAAGTAGGTGTTGATTTTAAAAAAACAGTAGCAATAGTACCTATTATTAAAACGACAATAACGGACACGAAAATTTTTACATTATTATTCATATATGTATTGTATCAAAAACTATAATAAAAGAAAACGCTTAAAAAAACCTAGGAATAAAGATGATTAAACCAACAATAACAGCAACAAAAGTTGCTAAAAGCACTGCACCAGCTGCCACATCTTTAGTATCTCTAGCATATGGATGATATTCTGGAGAAGTTAAATCTATATCTATCTCAATAGCTGTATTAAATGCTTCAGTGATAAGAACAAAACCAATAGAGAAAACAAGTGCAATCCACTCAAAACTAGAAACTTTAAAATAAAAACCAAAGACAATTACAAGAAAGGCTACAAGCATGTGAAAAGAAAAATGTCTTGTACTCTGCTTAACAACATATATCCCACGAAAAGCATTCAGAAATCTTTGAGCGTGTTTAACATCACGCCAAACCTTTTCTTCTTTTTCTTCTTTAATAATTAACTTTTTTTTCTTTATAGAATCCATATTACTCTACTTTAAAGGTACCGAACATTCCCATAGCTCTATGAGTACCAACCGAACAATAAAATTCAAAACTCCCAGCCTTACTTGCGGTAAATTCTAAAATTTCTTGATATGGTGCTTTTGCTTGTTTAGTAGCAATACCATATTCATCAATTTTAAAATCATGAAAACCCATATTATTCTGAAAAATAATTCTAACCTTATCATCTTTTTTAACACTAATCGAATTTGGTGTAAAAGAAAAATTTTGTCCAGAAATTGTAAATTCTTTGACTCCATTTTTAATAACTGGTTCTTGACTTGTAACTGGATTTTGAACAACGTCTCCAGAAGGAGTTAATGGTTTTTCTTCTAAGCCAACACTCAAAGTACCATCATCGACTGCTGGTGCTTCTACTTTGTTCTTCTTACCTGTAAAAAACACAATAACTAAAACTATTACAAATAAAATAAATAAAATAAAATATGTTTTTTTCGCCATACATTTAGTATACCACAACAAATGTATAGCAAAACAACCTCACAAATGAGGTTGTTTTAACGTAAATAATTTTAGTCTATTTGGTATTATAATAGAACTTTTCAGCTATTATTTTACCATTCTCCCATCTTTGTACTGCTACTTGTGTACGAGCTGAACGTCCCCAATCTTTATGAGTCACATCCATAAAAGATTCAATAACGGAAAAGTTATCTCCCCAAGCTATGCCTAGGGTCTTACCGTTGTGGAATTCTACGATGCCTTCGACGAAAGCTTTCTCATAAGCCCGATTAACTTCTTTGCCCAAACGTGGAGCATCTTCGTTTTCTTGCATAGAAACATTGTCAGCATAATATTTTTCAAATGCTTCCATTATTTTCCCCTCACCTATCATCTTCGCTAAATCTTCTACTAATTCTTTTGTATTATTCATATTATTTTTTATTTATTTTAATAATTTTTCCTTCAACGAGAGCCAATGAAACCTTTTTATAAGCTGAGCTCAAAATCCTTTGAAAAGTACTCTGGGAGATACCCATCTTTTTCGCTGATGCCTCTTGATCTAGGTTTTTAATATTTTTGAGACGCAAGGCTTCAATTTCTTCGCGTTCAATTTCTACGTTTTTCATTGACTTGGGGCATCCTTCAGGCTTAAATTCGCCATATTTCGGACACATACCCACTTTTTTATCGCATTTTGGTCTAACCATTTATTTTCAACTAATAACAACTTGCTTTTAATCTCGACCTAGTATATTATGAATATATACCCATAACAAAATAAAGTCAATATGAATGAAGACAATAAACAAAAAAGAGAAGAGATAATCAGTGCACTCAACTGGCGCTATGCGACCAAAGTTTTTGATAAAAATAAAAAAGTATCTACTGAAGATATTCATACCATTTTAGAATCTGCTCGCCTCTCCCCCAGCTCGAATGGTATCGAGATGTGGAAATTTATCGTAGTTGAAAATGAAGAAATTCGTGCCAAGCTTCGGGCTGTAGGTTATGATCAGAGCAAAATCACTGATGCTTCTCATCTAGTCGTCATCGCTTATAGGACCGATGCCGTAGAAAACTTGAGCAAAGAAAGGGTGGAAAGAGTGGCAAAAATTCAAAATCAAGACATAACAGAATTGGCGGGCTATAAAGACTCTCTTGATAATGGTGTTACCCAAAAGGTGCAAAATGGCACTCTGGAGTCTTGGATTAAGGCCCAAGCTTATATACCGCTTGGCCTGATGATGGAAACGGCTGCCCTTCTACATATAGACAACTGCGCTATGGAAGGTTTCCAGCCTGATAAAGTAGATGAAATATTAAATCTCAAAAATGAAAATTTAAAATCAACCACTATGCTCGCTCTAGGGTACAGAGGTGAAGATGATTTTAGTAAAAAGCCGAAAGTCCGCCGAGCTTGGGGCGAAGTCGTAAAATTTATCAAATAAATTATTGATACTGTATATATATAGGTTGTGGACGAAGTTTCAGAAGCTCTTCTGGTGTCATCAAAACAGTAC
>JAYSNU010000042.1:0-5809 GCA_043723545.1 Candidatus Nomurabacteria bacterium
GCGCCGACCCAAGAAAAGTGGATTTCAGTGATTGGCTTATTGGCACTTTCCTTGTGTTTTTATTATTACAATATCGCATTAAGTGGAAACAAGCAGGCGATATTAGGAACAGTATATGGTAGGTGGTTTTTTACAAGTATTGGAACTATTACGGCTCTCTTTGGAATAATGCCTATCTTGATAATTCCAGCAATGCTATTTGAGGCAGGACTAGCATTTTGGGCTTGGAAAGAAGTAAAAGACTTTTAAAGAAACTAATCTTCTTCTAAAATTGCTTGCCGAACTTTATCCAGAGAATACCGCCAGTTTAGTGTGCAATTGTGAAAGCTATTACTTTTCTTGCGCCAGCTTTCTTTAAAGTTTTTTTAGCTTCTTCGAGTGTGGCGCCAGTAGTGGTGACATCATCTATAAGAATAATATTTTTATTTTTTATTATTTCCGGATTTTTTATAATAAATGAACCTATAATATTTTCTAATCTTTCTTTGCGACCATGAAGATGTGCTTGATGTTTTTCATCCTTTATTTTAATTAAAATTTTATTTTCTAATTTTATATTTATACTATGGCGTAAGTTATTTGTTTCTATTAATTTTTTGCATATTAATTCTGTTTGATTGTAGCCCCGTTCATGGAATCTTTTCTTTGATAGGGGAATAGGTATTAAAATAGCTTCTTTAACATTTTCCATTTGAGAAAGTTCTGCGAGTTCTTCTAGTATTCGGTCATATAAAACTTCTCCAAAAAGTTCAGCTATTCTCTTTTTTCTTTTATATTTCAACAGGGATATTGCTTTTTTAATAGGCGGATGTCTATAGTCAAAAAGTGGATATATCCAATTAGCACTTTCTCTTTCTGCATTAGGAGATTCGTTTAAGCATTTTAAACATAATTCTTGACCCTTTTCCCCGCATGACGTGCATTTTGAAGGGAAAATAATATCTAGTATTGTGCTTAATATAGTCATATATGTTATAATTTAACTGTATTTTATCGGTATTTGTAAGTATTTTATCATGAATTCAAAATGGATAATAAAGTCAAAAGTTTTTTTTCTAATTTAAATATATTTGGCAATGCCTCCGATGAAAGTGCCGTAGGTATAGACATTGGTTCTTCGTCGATAAAGGTTGTTGAATTGAAAAAGAAAGGAGGCAAAGCCGTACTTGAAACATATGGGGCTATTTCTCTTGGTTCTTATGCTGACACAGATGCTGGTAGGGTTACTTTTTTGCCAGTAGAAAAAGCCACTGAAGCATTAAAAGAAGTTTTGAAACAATCTGGTGTTGGCACCATTTCTGCTGCCCTTGCTATACCAGTTCAATCTAGTTTAATTTTTGTTATTGAACTCCCTAATCAAATTGCTGAAAGTGATATGGCAAATATTGTAACTACTGAAGCTAGAAAATATATTCCAGTTCCCATTAATGAAGTTTCAATTGATTATTTTCCATTGCCCAAGAAGGAACCTTCATTCAAAGAGGTGAATGATCCAGATGTAACTGCAATTGCAGTTGAGAAAACAAAAGTTTTAGTTATTGCTACACAAAATGATGCAATTTCTAGATCTCGTTCTATAGTATCTCAATGTTCTCTTAATGCTACTTTTTTTGAAATTGAAGTTTTTTCTTCCATACGTTCAAATTTTGAACATGAGCTCTCTCTCGTTTTGTTGATGGACTTTGGAGCATCACGAACAAAAATTTCTTTAGTAGAATATGGAATGATTACAAACTATCACACTGTCAATCGCGGGGGAGCTGATATTAGTGAATCAATTGCTCAATCTTTAAATATTCCTTTTGTTGATGCGGAAAAAATGAAGAAAGAATTTGGTCTTTTTGGTAATCCTTCTGAGGCTACACTAGCAGATATTGTAAAGACACATGTTGATTTTATTTTTTCTGAGACGAATAACGCATTGGTGGGATACGAAAAGAAATATAATCGCAATGTTAGTAAAGTAATACTTACTGGTGGTGGGTCTTTACTTAAGGGAATTAAAGAAATTGCCATCAATAACTTCCAAGTAGAAGTAGAAATAGGCCACCCATTCTCTAAAGTTGAATCTCCCGCATTTATTGAGAAGGTGCTAGAGGCTATGGGGCCAGAATTCGCAGTTGCTATAGGTTTGGCCTTGCGTAAATTACAATAAGTTCTTATAATATAAGAAGATAAATAAAATAAATGGAGAAAGATTTTCAAACATCATTCATACCCAAGAAGCCGATGATAGAGGAGCGAGCTATTTCGTCTCAACCTATCAGTCTTTTTACTGTTCTCTCTATATTTATTTTTGCAACGGTGTTAATTGCGACTGGAGGATTGTATTTTTATAATAGTTTTCTGAATAGGAACATAGCAGATATGGAAAGTAGTTTAAGTAGTGCAAAGAATCGCTTTGAACCTTCAAAAATAGTTCAACTTCAGGTTTTAGATAAAAGATTAAAAGCCTCTACTGAGATTTTATCTAATCATATAGCGATTTCTCCAATATTTCAATCTCTTCAAGGTCTTACAATGAAGACTATTCGTTTTACAAAGTTTAGTTATTCTATGGGTACTGATAAAAATCCAAAATTGATAGACGTAAAGATGAGTGGTTTGGCTGTGGGTTATCGCTCAGTAGCCTTGCAGGCAGATTTGTTTTCTAAAAATAAATTTTTCCTAGACCCGGTTTTTTCTAATTTGTCTCTTGATAATAGTGGTAATGTTGTTTTTGATTTAGAGTTTTCAGTTGATCCAACTTTTGTAGATTATAAAAAAATGATTTTAAAAAATAGTGAACAAGTTTCTTTAGGATCACAATAAAATGAGATTTATTTTACCAATTTTTTTAATAGCCATTGCGATAACAAGCTTTTTCACCTTTACTGATCCATTTTATAAAAATACAACTGATTTAAGACAAAAAATAGCTTCTTATAATGACGCCTTGAGTAATTCTAAGGCTCTTGAAAACGAAAGAGATAAATTAACTAAGAAATATAATTCCTTCAATCTAGACAATTTAGATAAACTTTCTAAGTTATTGCCAGACAGTGTTGATAATATTCGTTTGATTCTTGAAATAGAAAAAATTGCTGCGCCATATGGTATGGTCTTGAAAGATGTTAAATACGATACAGCAGAAGCAGATAAAGTCGCTGCACCAGTTGTAGGTTTGCAGAATAATTTGGCTACCCTGGCTTCTCGTAAAGATTATGGGATATGGAATTTGGGATTTTCAACACAAGGTACATATGGTAACTTTGTTAATTTTGTGAAAGATTTAGAAAAAAATCTTCGTATTGTAGATATCGTTTCTATTGATTTTTCATCAAATACCGGAATAGGTGCTAATCCCGCATTGTCTTCAATTTATAAATATGATTTTAAAATTAAAACTTATTGGTTAAAAAATTAAAATGGCATCTAAATTAAAAAATATAATAGTATTTGCAATCATAGCTGTAATTATTATTTTAGTTTATTTTTTCTTTTTTAATAAACCTGCAGATCAAGGATCATTGGTGTCTTCAAATGTTCCATTATTGCCAGTTACTACAAATACGAATACAAATATTACCAATATTAATTTAAATGCAGGTAACAATGACACTTTATCTCAAAACTTCCTGTCTTTACTTCTCGGAGTAAAAAGTATTACATTGGATGATTCTATTTTTAAAGAAGGTTCACCATTTTTTTCTCTTAATGATTCTAGTATAACTCTCACTCAAGATGGTACAGAAGGGAGACCTAATCCGTTTGCTCCTATTGGTGTTGATGCTGGTATTGTTGCAAATCCAACACCTAGTACTTTGCCAACAGTTGGAACAACAAATACAAATACTGTGAACAAACCCAATTAATATGAGTTTTTTAGAAACATTAGTCAAAAAAGGTTTAATTGACCAAAATCAATTAGTGGATATTAAAAATGTTGCCAAAGAAAAATACAATGGCAACATTGATGAAGCGTTGTTTGAAACTGGAATAGATGAAGCTAAAATTCTAGAAGTAAAAGGGGAGTATTTTAATATGCCCACCAAAAAGATAGATGTGAAAGAGATGTCTTTTGATGGTTTAAAATATATTCCAGAAGATGCTGCTACTTATTATCGTTTTGCACCATTTGCTCTAAATGATGGAGTGTTAGAAGTTGGAGTCACCGATCCTGGAAATATTGAAGCCATGGATGCGTTACAATTTATTTCTGTTAAGCTTGGCATTCCTTTTAAAATTTTTTTGATATCAAAAACAGATTACAAATCCATTTTGGATGCTTATAAGGGTATAACCACTCAGGTTTCAGAAGCATTAGATGAAATTGATCAAGATGAAAAAAATGAAATTTCTAAAGCTTTTAATGAAGAAGATTTAACTAAAGAAATTAGTAAAGCTAAACCAGGGGAGGAGAAAAAAATAGTAGAAGACGCCCCGATTATTAAAATTGTGGCAGTCATATTACGTAATGCCATAGAAGGTAATGCGTCAGATATACATATTGAAAATACAGGAGAAAAAGTTAAAGTACGTTTTCGAGTTGATGGAGCACTTTATACATCTATAGTTTTACCAATGAATGTTTACAGTGGTATTATTGCCCGTATAAAAATTTTATCTAAATTACGTTTGGATGAAAAAAGAAAACCACAAGACGGATCTTTTAGTACAAAAATAGATGGAAGAAAGGTTGATTTTCGTGTTTCTTCAATGCCAGCCTATTATGGAGAAAAGATTGTTATGCGTATTCTTGATTCTGAAAAGGGAGTTAAGCCCCTTGATCAACTTGGTTTATCAAAACGAAATTTAGAATTGGTTCGTGGGGCGATAAAAAGACCTTATGGTCTTATACTCATAACTGGTCCGACTGGTTCTGGAAAATCTACAACTTTGTATTCAATGATGAATGAACTGGATAAAGATAAAAGTAATATTGTTTCCTTGGAAGATCCAGTTGAATATCATATGCCTGAAATTAACCAATCTCAGATGATGCCTGAGATCGGATATACTTTTGCTTCAGGACTTCGTTCAATACTGCGACAAGACCCAGATGTGATAATGGTTGGAGAAATACGCGATAAAGAAACAGCTCAACTGGCTATTCAAGCAGCGCTTACTGGTCATTTGGTTTTATCTACACTTCACACCAACAATGCTATTGGTGCTATTCCTCGTTTAATAGATATGGGAGTAGACCCTTATTTGATTGCCCCAACTCTTGTATTGTCTGTTGCTCAACGTTTGGCCAGAATGACCTGTGAAAGTTCTCGCAAACTCGTTCCACTGGATCCAAGTATCAAACTTCAGATAGAAAATCAATTGAAAGATTTACCTTCAGAATTTAGACAAGAAATTGTTATTAAAGATGAAATGTATGACACTGTACCATCTTCTTTGTGTCCATCTGGTACTAGGGGACGTATTGCAGTTTTTGAAATGTTTAGAATAGACAAAGAAATGCAATCTGTTATTTTGAAAAATCCCACGGATATTGAAATTTATAAAACAGCCAGGAAGAGCGGTATGCTCCTTATGCGTGAAGATGCGATGCTTAAAGCTGTTGATGGAATTGTTCCTTTTTCGGAGGTTTATAATTTTAGTAATGATAGTGAATAGTTCTTTATTTGTGTGTTGTTTTGTAATATAATTAGCTTATATATTTATGGATAATGAAAAAAGGAAAATTTTGATAGTAGATGATGATACATTTCTTTTAGATATGTATGCCATAAAATTTAGCCAAAATAATTTTGAGGTTCACACGGCCATGAGTGGTGTGCAGAGTATTGAAAAATTAAAAGGTGGACTTCAACCTGAC
>JAYSNU010000043.1:0-19651 GCA_043723545.1 Candidatus Nomurabacteria bacterium
TTTTGGTAGGTCATTGACCTAAAGTTTGCGCGGTTATGCTGTTTTGGTAGGTCATTGACCTAAAGTTTGCGCGGTTATGCTGTTTTGGTAGGTCATTGACCTAAAGTTTGCGCGGTTAGCTCAGTTGGTAGAGCGACCCCTTGACGTGGGGTAGGCCAGGGGTTCGAATCCCTTATCGCGCACCATGAAAATATTAAGCATTGAAACATCTTGTGATGAAACAGGCATAAGTATATTAGAAGTAAAAGGAGGTAAAAAACCTTCTTTTAAGGTTTTGGCTGATAGTCTTTCCTCCCAAATCGTAATCCACGCTCCTTATGGTGGTGTATACCCAATGCTTGCCAAAAGAGAACATATAAAAAATTTGCCGATACTATTGGAAAAAGTTCTAAAAAAATCAAAAATAAAAAAAGTGGATTTAATAGCTGTCACCACCGGTCCGGGGCTTGAGCCAGCGCTCTGGACTGGGATTGTTTTCGCCAAAGAATTGGCGGAGAAATGGGGTGTGCCTTTAATACCAGTCAACCATATGGAAGGTCATGTCCTTTCTGTTTTTGGAAAAAATAAAGGAACTTTCAAAATACCCCAAGGAAAAAATAAGCTGAAATTCCCTGTTTTGTCGTTACTCGTCTCCGGTGGACATACAGAATTAGTTTTAGTAAAAGATTGGATGAAATACAAAGTCATAGGACAAACCCTGGATGATGCCGCGGGAGAAGCATTCGATAAAGTTGCTAGAATGCTTGGTCTTCCTTATCCTGGTGGTCCAGAAATCTCAAAGCTTGCTGAAAAAGAAAGAAGAAAAAAACTAAGAGAAGCTGAACTTTTTGGGGTCTCCGCAGGGCGACGGCTCGAGGATGGAGCGAATTTTTCAGCAGAAAAATTG
Source organism: Candidatus Nomurabacteria bacterium (assembly GCA_043723545.1). Lineage (GTDB taxonomy): Bacteria > Patescibacteriota > Minisyncoccia > Phycocordibacterales > UBA9973 > UBA9973. Next base: position 887 of record JAYSNU010000043.1, read on the forward strand.
CGACCCCAAAAAGTTGCAGCTCCTCTTAGTCTTCCTCGCCCCATGCTGCATAGTAAGAATTTTGATTTCTCTTTTTCTGGTTTAAAAACTGCCGTACTTTATTTAATTAGAAAAATAGAACTCAAAAATCACCTAAATGATAAAACTAAAGCACAAATTGCAATGGAATTCGAAAATGCAGTCATTGAAACATTGATTCATAAAACGAAGAAAGCCATAGAAAAACACAAAATAGAAACACTTATAATAGCTGGTGGAGTTTCTGCAAATAAATATTTAAGAAAAGAAGTAAAGAAAAATATAAAAAATGTGAATATTCTCTTTCCAGAAAAGAAGCTAACAACAGATAATTCTATAATGATAGGTATTGTGGGTTATTTACAATATATAAAAAACAAAAAAAGGGTACCCAGAATTAGAAATATAAAAGCATCTGGTAATCTAAGCTTATAATATGGTATTATTTGAATATGAACGATAAGCTACTTAAGCCCTACGATCCCAAAAATACAGAAGAAAGAATATATAAACTCTGGGAAGAGTCTGGTTTTTTTAATCCGGATGTTTGTGTAGAAAAAGAAATAATTAAAAAAGATGCTCCAAAATTTTCTATCGTTCTTCCCCCTCCGAATGCCACTGGCGTCTTACATTTAGGTCATGTACTTGAAGATTCGATGCAAGATGCAATGATACGTTATCACCGTATGCGCGGAGAAAAAACTCTTTGGCTACCTGGTACCGATCACGCAGCAATTGCAACAGACTCTAAAATAACAAAAATTTTAGAGAAAGAAGGATTGAAGAAAAAAGATATTGGACGAGAAAAATTTTTAGAACGAGTAGATACTTTCGTGGCAGATAGTCGTAAAACAATAGTAAGTCAATTGCGTAAAGTTGGTGCATCTCTTGATTGGTCACGAGAAGCTTTTACTTTTGATGAAAAAAGAAACTTGGCAGTTCGTACTGTTTTCAAAAAAATGTACGACGACGGTTTAATTTATAGGGGCAACAGAATAGTAAACTGGGATCCAAAAGGACAAACAGTTATCTCTGATGATGAATTAGTTTATGAAGAAAAGAAGGGTAAATTCTATACTTTTAAATATGGGCCTTTTGAAATAGGTACCGCTCGCCCAGAAACAAAATTTGGCGATAAATACGTCGTAATGCATCCAAAAGATGAAAGATACAGTAAATGGAATCATGGTGATAAATTAACCGTAGAATGGATAAATGGCCCAATAGAAGCCACTGTACTAAAGGATGAGATGATTGATATGGAATTTGGCACTGGGGTTATGACTATCACACCTTGGCACTCCCACGAAGACTTCGTGTTGGCAGAAAAATACAAACTAGACAAAGAACAAATTATTGATAAATACAGTAAACTCCTACCTATTGCAGGCGAATTCGCTGGTATGAAGATTACTGACGCTCGAGAAAAAATCGTAGAAAAATTAAAAGAAAAAGGACTACTTGTTTCTGTAGATGAAAATTACACAAATAGAGTTGCTACAGCAGAACGAACTAGTGGGTTAATCGAACCACAAATAATGCTCCAATGGTTTATCGATGTTAATAAAAAAATAGAAGCTCGAGGAGACAAAACACTCAAAGAATTGATGCTCGAACCAGTACGAGATAATAAAATAAATATTCTACCAGACCACTTTGAAAAAGTTTATTTTAATTGGGTAGAAAATCTACGCGATTGGTGCATTTCAAGACAAATCTGGTATGGGCATAGAATTCCAGTTTGGTATCGTTCGACTTCGCTCACGACAGGTAAGGAGGAGGTATATTGTGGAATTGAAGCGCCCGGGGGTGAAGGTTGGATTCAAGATGAAGATACTCTCGATACTTGGTTTTCTTCTGGTCTTTGGACTTTCTCAACACTTGGTTGGCCAGAAAAAACAACAGACCTAGAAACATATCACCCCACGAGTGTTATTAATCCCGGTTATGAGATTTTATTCTTTTGGGTAGCTCGTATGATATTGATGTCGCAATATTTAATTGGAGAAATTCCTTTCGAAACTGTTTACCTACACGGAATATTACGTGATGCTAAGGGGCAAAAATTCAGTAAATCCTTAGGTAATGGTATTGATCCAATAGAAGTTATTAACGAATATGGAGCAGATGCTCTCCGTATGTCGATGATTGTGGGCATTGGCCCTGGAGCGGATAGCAAATTTGATATACAAAAAGTGAAAGCTTATAGTAAATTCGCTAATAAAATCTGGAATGCTGCACGTTTTGTATTAGAAAACACAAAAGACTTTGATTCTACCCAAAATACAGAACTAGATGAAGAAGATAAAAAATCAGAAGAAGAATTGCAAAATTTAATAACAGAAATTACAAAAGAAATGGATGAATATAAATTCTATATTGTAGCAGAGAAACTTTATCATTATTTCTGGCACACATTTGCTGATATAATAATTGAACGTTCAAAGAAAAAAATTCTCGAAAACAAAAATACTGACGGAGCTAGAACACTACTACTTTCCCAACTTACTACCCTTCTTAAAGCCCTCCATCCTTTTATACCATTCATCACAGAAGAAATCTGGAGTATGATGCCACAAAAAGATAAAAAACTTTTATTAGTAGAGCAATGGCCCTTCGACTCCGCTCAGGGTAAACCCAATGTTTAATGATCCTAAAAATTTAGCATTAGCGTTGGTGTCGGGAATTATTCCATCTCTTATTTGGCTTTGGTTTTGGCTCAAAGAAGATCAAAAGAAAGATGAACCAGCGGGTTTGCTCGCAATTTGTTTCATTACAGGAATGCTGGCAATCGTATTCGTCCTACCAATACAACAATTTATAAAAAATACTATATCTGACAGCAACACCCAACTCATCTTATGGGCAACAATAGAAGAATTATTCAAGTTTTTAGCAGTAATATTTATAATATACAAAACCAATCACGTAGAAGAACCAATCGATTGGCCTATATATATCATGACGACGGCTCTTGGTTTCGCTGCACTTGAAAATGCATTATTTTTACTAAAACCAATATCTTTAGATCAAGCAACAGTGGGGTTGATTACTGGGCATTTAAGATTTCTCGGTGCCACACTTCTTCACACTGTTTCAAGTGGAATTGTTGGTATTGCTATGGGTCTTTCTTTCTTTATGGGAGATACAACAAAGAAAATCTACATATTCTTTGGATTAATTATAGCAATCGCCTTGCATAGTGTCTTTAATTTTTTTATAATGAATAATAACGGAAGTGACTTTATGAAAGTATTCAGTTTTCTGTGGGTCGTCACAATTATCATTATGTTGCTTTTAGAAAAATTAAGAAGAATGAGTGGTCAAGTTTAATATTTAATAAAATAAAATAGTATGGAACATAAAAAAAGAAGTTTTTTTGAAAGATTAACAGGAAGTGTTGATCATAACGAGGAAGAAGAAGTTCAAGAAATAAAAAGATTGGCTGTAAACTCTGAAAAGATAGAAAAAAATGGTAATAAAAAAGAAGCCAATTGGATGGAAGAAGAAAACGAAGAAGCTGAACTCACTGTAGATGTATATCAAACTCGCACAGAGATAGTTGTACAAACGATGGTTGCTGGTGTAAAACCAGAAGATTTAGAATTAACCCTCGCTCGAGATATGATAACTATTCGTGGCAAACGTGAAGAAACAAGAAATATTGACGAAGACAACTATTTTACAAAAGAACTTTATTGGGGAAGATTTTCAAGAACAATCATGCTTCCACAAGAAGTTGAGCCCGGAGAAGCAGAAGCAATAGAAAAACATGGATTACTTACAATCAAACTTCAAAAAGTAGATAAAGAGAAGAGAAATAACGTTAAAGTTAAATCCATATAAATAAACAAAAAACGCCTTAATGGCGTTTTTTGTTTATGGTGTGCCTAGGGGGTGAATCGCACACCCGACCTGTCCCTCTTCAGGGGAACGCTCTACTACTGAGCTACCTAGGCAAAATCTATTTTTAACTTTGAACTAATTAAATATTTTACTTGTTCCTGTATATATATCCTTTATTTGTCCTAAATATGGCGCTATAAAATAATATGCACCAAAAGCAGAACCTACAATGAACACCCAATACAAAATACTCATAAAACGAGCCAAACGCATAGAACTCCTAAGTGAATGGAGCATATTATTATTTTCCTTAGCAAGTGCCAAGGTTTCCTCTAAAAGCTTTTTTGACTCAGGATCCATAAAGACAATCTAACATAATAAAAATCAATTTTCAATATGGTTTTTATCTGCTATTATAAGGCCTATAAGCCCTCATAGTTCAATGGATAGAACAGTTCCGTCCTAAGGAATAGATCCCCGTTCGATTCGGAGTGAGGGCACAAAAAGTCTACAAACCTAACAATTGAGCTATTTGAGATTGATTGAAACCAACTATAAGGTCATCACCGATGATGATAACTGGCACACCCATTTGGCCACTTTTCTGTACCATTTCTTTCCTTTTTTCTAAATCTTTAGCCACATCATACTCTGTATATGCTACATTTTTTTCTTTAAAGAAATCTTTAGCCATGTGACAAAAGTGACATGTTGGGGTTGAATAAATCGTTACATTTTTCATACGTTATTTTTCTTTTATCTATTAATTCTTTAATTATAGCATACTTGTCAATCGACAAAAATAAAGATATATTTTCTAATACGCGGGATTAGTTTAGTGGTAGAATGAGTCCTTCCCAAGGATTAGACACGGTTTCGATTACCGTATCCCGCACAAATTATTTATTGCCAAGTGCCATTATAATTTTTATAACTGTATCTGGATTAAGCGACATACTTTCTATTCCCTCTTTCACTAAGAATTGCGCGAATTCTGGATAGTCCGAAGGCGCTTGTCCGCAAATGCCGATATATTTCCCTTTTTCTTTACACTTATGAATAATATCAGCTACAAGTTTCTTAACTGCAGGATTATTTTCATTTGAAATATGAGTGACAATTCCAGAATCTCTATCAAGGCCAAGAGTGAGTTGAGTCAAATCATTTGAACCGATAGACATACCATCGAAAATTTCTAAAAATTCATCTGCCAAAAGAATATTTGAAGGAATTTCACACATAACATATACTTTCAAACTTTTATCATCATCTCGATTCAAACCATTTTCTTTCATAACTTCGATAACCTTCCTTCCCTCTTCCGGTGTTCGGCAAAATGGAATCATTGGTATTACATTTGAGAGACCCATATCTTTGCGAACAATTTTCATTGCCTTACATTCAAGACCAAAGGCCTGCTTGAACTTCGGATCATAATAACGCGACGCTCCACGCCAACCGAGCATTGGATTTTCTTCCTGTGGTTCATAAAGTTCTCCACCAATGAGTGTACGATATTCATTCGTCTTAAAATCAGAGAAACGAATGATAACTGGATAAGGATAAAATGTGGCACCAATCTTTCCAATACCTCGTGCAAGTTCGTCTACATAGAATTTTGTCTTATCTTCATATGCATATGCCAGGTTATCAATTTCTTGGATTAGTTTTTCAATATAAGGAGTCTTTTTTTCAACTTTCAATTTTGAATAATTGATTAAACAATTTGGGTGAACACGAACATGGGAAGCAATAATAAATTCGAGTCTTCCAAGACCCACTCCTTGCACCGGCAAGTGACAACTCTTGAATGCCTCATCAGGAGAACCGATGTTTACCATTATTTTTGTATCAATTTTCGGCATATTATCCAACCTGTGTTCATCAATTTTAAATGGTAAAATTCCTTCATAAACACGACCTACTTGGCCAGAGGAAGAATCAACAGTAACTTCTTGTCCATCTTTCAATACTTTTGTTGCAGTATTAGAACCAACGATACAAGGAATACCAAGCTCTCGAGAAACAATAGCGGCATGAGATGTACGCCCTCCTTTGTCAGTAATAATTGCACTAGCAATTTTCATAATTGGTTCCCAATCTGGGTCGGTAATCTCCGTGACCAAAACTTCTCCTTTTTGAAAAGAAGAAATATTCTTGGCACTACTTAAAACACGAACCTTCCCTGCTCCAATCTTTGAACCGACAGCGATTCCTTCAATTAAGACCTTACTTGTTTTTTCTAATTTATATTCTTTTAAAACATTATGGTCTTGACTAGAAACAACTGTCTCAGGTCTAGCTTGAACAATGAACAATTCACCAGTCTTGCCATCTTTCGCCCATTCTATGTCCATCGGTTGATAACGATTGTGTTTTGCTGAAAAATATTTCTCAATTTGAAGACACCACTGTCCAAGTTTCACCGCTTCTTCGTTGGTGATACAAAATTTCTTTTGTTCATCGTCCGAAACCTTCTCTTCTTTAGTTCCATTTCTAGCATAAACAAGCTTGATATTTTTTTTACCAAGGTTTTTACCAATAATTGGATTTTTATTATTATTTTCTAAACTTGGCTTGAAAACTATAAATTCATCGGGGATAACTTTACCTTGAACTATATATTCACCAAGACCATATATACCATTGATTAAAATAACCTTATCGAAACCTGTTTCAGTATCAATGGTGAATGCAACACCAGAAGAAGACATATCAGAACGAACCATGCATTGAATACCCACAGATAAAGCTGCATCAAAATGTGAAAATCCTTTGTCTGCTCTATATGAAATAGCTCTATCCGTAAAGAGTGATGCAATACATTTCTTTGTAGCTTCTAAAATATTATCAATACCATAAACATTTAAAAAAGTTTCTTGTTGACCGGCAAATGATGCCCCGGGCAGATCTTCAGCAGTTGCAGAAGAGCGAACAGCTACTACACTATCTTTGCCATACTTCTCTCCAAGCTTTTTATATGACTCAGTGATGATATCTTTCAAGTCTTGTGGCAACTTCGCTTTCAGTATAGCTTTGCGACATTTCTCACCACGTTTTTGTAAATTATAAATATCTTTCGTATCCAAATCAGCAAGAATTTCTTTAATATTATTATCTAAACCCGTCTCTTTAAAGAAATGTCTATATGCATCAGCAGTTAAAGCAAAACCATCTGGTATGTTTACGCCAAGTGGCACAAGGTTAGAAAACATTTCACCCAATGCTGCATTTTTACCTCCAACGATAGGAACATCAACAATGCCTACTTCATTGAACCACTTTACAAAAACACCAGTTTTTTCTTCTGACATAAATAATTTTTATTATTAATAATTTGTAATCTTAATTAACCTATCGTATTTTACCATTCTTTCGTGTTTTATAGGAGAACCAGCCTTCAAACCAAAACATGAAAAAGCAAAAGCTAAATCTGCAATAAAATCATCATCAGTTTCTCCACTTCGGTGACTTACAATTAATTCAATATCGTTCTCTCTCGCTAGTCTCATGGTTTCCAGTGTTTCTGTTAATGTTCCAATTTGATTGGGTTTAATAATCATTGCATTTATACTATTCTTTTCTATTGCCTTCTTTAAAAGAATTTCATTAGTAACAGTTAAATCATCTCCAACTATGTACAAATTTCTATTATTTTCTTTTAATTTTGCAAAATTCTCAAAATCTATTTCATCAAATGGATCTTCTATTGATAAAAGTACAAATTCTTTAAATAAAGAATTGTAAATATTCATCAATTCTTCGGATAAAATATCTTTACCATTCACTCTATACTTTCCATTTTCATAGAAAGAAGAAGAAGCCACATCCAATGCTAATCTTACTCTTCCTTCTAAGTTATTTTCTTTTATAGCTTCACTCAAATAAACAAGTGGTTTTCTTATGTCGATTATTGCTGGGGCATAACCACCCTCATCACCCAAAACAAGAGACTCTTCTCCAAAGTCTTTGGTAAAAAATTCTTTTAAACTATTTTGAATCTTGATGCCAATTTCTACTGCTTCTTTTACATTCTCTGTATTGGGAACAATATGATATTCTTGAAAAGCTAAATTATTTTTCGCATGTTTACCACCATTTATCAAATTCATATAAAGATATGGTGTATGTCTTGATGGTTTTATTTCTGCCAATGTCCGCAAATGCTCAAACACTTCTATCTCAGATACTAAAGCAGCGGTTTTTGCACAAGCAATACTTACACCAATCATTGAATTCCCTCCTAGATTATCTTTATTTTCTGTTCCATCCAACTCAATCATAATTCTATCAATTTCTTTCTGGTTTAAAACATCTTTTCCAATTAAAGCTTGCGCAATTATATTATTTACATTATCTACGGCTCTTTTAATTCCTTTTCCATCTTCATCACGTAATTCATGAGCTTCATTAAGACCAGTACTTGCGCCAGATGGCACAGAAAAACTTCCTAATACATCACCTATATAAACCGTTACTTTTATTGTGGGATTTCCACGTGAATCTTTTATTTCTTCTGCAAAAATTTTCGTAATTGAAAAATTTGTCTCTTCTATCATATTCTTCTAATTTTACCATATTTTTGCTACTATTAAAATATGAGAGATAATCTGACTTCTGTTCGTAATTATATAAATCGAAAAATATACAAAACGATATTAAAACCTATCTTCTTTCAGCTTAACCCAGAAAATATCCATGATTATATGGTTAAAATCGGAGAATTTCTAGGCAAATACAAAATAACTAGAAAAATAGTCAGTCTCGAATGGAATTATTCAAATCCATCACTAGAACAAAAAATTCTTGGTATAAGTTTTAAAAATCCAATAGGTCTCGGAGCTGGATTCGATAAAAATGCTGTTTTAAATAATATTGTTCCCTCAATCGGTTTTAGTTTTACAGAAGTCGGGTCAATTACAGCCAAACCTTATGATGGAAATCAAAAACCAAGGTTATATAGATTACCAAAATATAAAACTCTAAGAGTGAACTATGGACTTAAAAATTTAGGTGCGGAAATTTTACACAAACAATTACAAAACAAAATTTTTACTTTGCCAGTCGGTATTAGTATTGCAAAAACCAACTCCCCTGAAACATCCGAAATAAACAAAGGAATTGAAGATTATTTTTTTACATATAGAACTTTCCAAGATATAGGTTCATACTTCACCATAAATATAAGTTGTCCAAACACTTGTGAAGAAAAGCCAATTTTTGCCGAACCAAAAAATCTTGATTTGCTTTTAGAGAAAATTTTCTCAATACCCAAAAACAAACCTATATTTATAAAAATATCCCCTGATTTATCCGAAGAACAGTTAGGTGAAATACTAAAAGTTTGTAAAAAATACAAAATAGACGGTTTTGTTTGCACAAATCTAACAAAAGTAAATTTATTCGCTCATACAGGCAAAGGTGGATTTTCTGGCAAGGCGGTAGAAAAGCTTTCCACCGAAATGATAAGAAAAGTTTATAAATTTTATAATGGTAAAACAATAATTATTGGTTCTGGTGGAGTCTTTGATGCAAGCGACGCTTATAAAAAAATAAAAGCTGGGGCAAATTTAATACAGCTTATAACTGGAATGATTTATGAAGGACCACAAGTAATAAGCGAGATAAATTTCGGTTTAGTAAAACTATTAAAGAAAGACGGCTACAAAAATATATCCGAGGCTGTTGGCAAAGAATAAATTACTCTTTATTTAAAAGAATCATTAAATCAGAAACGTTGGCACCCGTAGGGCCGGTCATGATTATATCCCTTGTTTTTTGAAAAAAGTTATAAGAATCAAAACGTTCCAAATAATCATCTACATCCAAACTCAATTTTTCTATTTTTGTTATTGTATCTTTATCTACAATGGCTCCAGCTATGTCGCTATTATCCATACCATCAGAAGCAAGGGAAATAAAAACATCACCATCACCAATCATGCCGAGTTTTATGGCCTCTAATCCCATATGTAAATTCCTACCCCCTTTTCCACCAACATCTTTCACCACAATACTTGGCTCACCTGCTGCTAATATTAAAGTGTTCTTTTCTCTACTAGAGAATATTTTATTAAGTGCAACATTAACCTCATCGTATAATTCTGTAGAAATTATTCTGACTTTCAAATCAAGTTCTTCTCCTTTTTTAGCCATTGCTTCTATTGCTGTTTTATTAGAAACTAAAACAAAATTATAAACTTTTTCAAAGTATTTATCTTCTTTAGGTGTTTCATTTAAAACAAAATCACCCAAATTATATTGATCAATTATTTTTTTAGCATCAGCAATTGTGGTCTCATCTTTATAAGTTGGCCCAGATGCAACATCCCCAAAATTATCTCCTGGTACATCAGAAAATATAAACCCGACTACCGTTGCAGGATATGCCAACTTCGCCAAACCACCCCCTTTGAGAGATGAAATATGTTTTCTAATAGTATTAATCTCATTGATTGTTTTACCAGATTTAAGAAATGAATCATAAAGTCTACTACCCTGTTCGCATTCTTCTTCCTCTCCACACAATAATGCTGAACCTCCACCAGATATAAGGGCAATAATCAAATCTTTCTCCGTTGAATCTTTAACTATTTCACATATTTTCTTACCAGCAATAACATTAATACTACTTGGTCTCGGATGTGTTCCAGAAAATGTTTCAATATAAGTACAATCAACTCTTTTCAATCCAATAACCGCTCCTTCTTTAATTTTAGACCCCAAAACTTTTTCTAATGCCAAAGCACCATCACAAGAAGCCTTCCCAAAACCAACAACTTTTATTTTGTTAAATTTAGAAAGATCAAAAACTTGACCATTAATGCTTAAATTATTATTTTCAAGTTTAACTGAATTTAATATAACACTCTCAGTATTTATAGAAGCGAGACCAGCTTCTGCAATAGATAAAGCCAACTCACGATTTTTATTGACAGCCAAATCTTCAAAATTTTGAATAAACTTTTTCATTATTTGAGTAAATTTATTAGATTTCCTGAATTAAAACCTTTTATATTCTCTATAGTAGTTTTAACTATTTCTCCTTCAGCCTCTTTAGAATAAAACGCTACGTGTGGGGTAATGATAACGTTAGGCATCTCTATCAGAGCTCTATCTTCGAGTAATGTTTTATAATCTTTAACTCTGTCAGATTTGTCAGGGGAAGAAAGTATCTCAATTTCTTCTTTCAATTCCCTTTCACCTTCCAAAACATCAAGTCCAGCACCAGCGATAATACCCTCATTTAATGCCCAAACTAATGCATCAGTATCTATGAGTTCTCCTCTGGCTGTATTTACAAGATAAACACCATGTTTCATTAAAGAAATCTTCTCTTTATTTATCAAATGATGATTTTCTTTTGTATAAGGAGCATGAAGAGTAATAATATCCGATAAAGACAAAACCTCTTCTAAACTTTTATACTCAAAACCATATTCTTTCGCAAAAGCTAAATCAGGATATAAATCATAAGCCAAAACATTCATACTGAAACCTTTGGCAATCTTAATAACATTTTTTCCTATCTTTCCTGTTCCAATAACTCCCAAATTTTTACCAACTAAATCAAAACCACATAAATTTTTTATACTAAATTCATTACCAGTACGAACTTTATTATTGGCATAAGCTATTTTTCTTGAAAGGTTCAATATTAAACCAATAGCAAATTCAGCCACTGTATAAGAACCATAAGCTGGCACGTTAGAAACTTTTATCCCCTTAGTCTCACAGTATTTAACATCAATGTGATCAAAACCCGTTGAACGTGTAGTTATAAATTTTAGATTAGACAGTGCATCAACTATTGTCTTATTTATTATAGAGTTAACAAAAATAGAAATAACTTCTGAATCTTTAGCCAAAGAAATATTCTCTTCATTTAATTTATCTTCATAACAAATGACTTCATTACCTTCTAATGATTTTATAAAAAAATTCTGCTCTTCTTTCGGAACCTCAAAAAATGTTATTTTCATAGCTTTATTCTAACATATAAATTATTTAAACAAATCTGTAAAAAAAGACACAAATTTAGAAAACTTAGACGGTGGAAGCACCACTTCTTTATTCTTATCTTCTACTATAACTATCATCCCTTCACCCTCTTTAACTAGGCCAAACTTATCCCTAATAACTTCTTCAACACCAAGGGGAGTATTCAACTTGGAAATATCAGCAGTTAATTTATCTTTCTGTATTTTTAACTGCGTAAGCTTATCTTCAGCTATCTTTCTATTTTTACCTGTGTCTTGCATTCTTTGCCAAAAACCAAAAACATTCCAGGCAAAAATTAACAATAAAATTGATAAAACAATAACAAATGGCCAAGATTGCCAAAAACGTTTACTGTGTTTTTGTTGAAAATTTCTCATAATATGCTACTATCAGTATATGCTTTTCAATAAAAAACATCAAAAAAAGATACAGACTGCTTGGGTGGTGCTTTCCGCACTTATAATAATAAGTATGGTTCTATTGTACTCTTCATCACTCTTCTTGAAATAATTTAATTATCACTATTTCGCATCATTTTTAAGAATACATCTTGGGGTATGTTTACTTTGCCCCTCTCTTTCATCTTCTTTTTGCCTTTCTTTTGTTTTTCACGAAGTTTCATTTTACGAGTAATATCACCTCCATACATATGTTGAGTGACATCCTTTTTCATTCCAGAAAGAGCTCTGGAAGAAATAATACGCCCGAGTGCTCTACCTTGAATCTTGAGAGAGAACATTTGTCTTGGTAATATTTTTACCAATTTCTCTACGGCATTCTCAGCTTCTTCTTCAGCTCTCTTTTTAGAAATAACTTTAGAAAAAGCGGGAACAACTTCATCGGCAACAATAATATCCAGCCTTGTGACATTTGCATCACGCATCTCTCCTATAACATAAGATATAGAACCATAACCAGACGAAGTACTTTTCAATTCATCGAAAAAGTTGCGCATAAGTTCTCGAAGTGGCATTTTGACAGATATTGTTGAACGATTATCGCCGAAGTTTTCCGTATCACCAACCTCTCCTTCATGATCAAAAAGAAGTTGCATAACATTACCAACATATTGAACTGGAGTTATTATTTTCAAATCCACCCAAGGTTCAAAAACATTTTCTATGTTTCCATCATCTGGAAAATAATAAGGCGAATAAATTTTTTCTTTTTTACCATTCTTAAGCAACACCTCATAAGTTATAGAGGGTGTAGTAATAACTAAATCTAAATTAAACTCTCTTCGTAATCTCTCTGTAATAATTTCCAAATGAAGCATACCTAGAAAACCACATCTGAAACCTTTACCAAGTGATCCACTTGCTTCTTCTTCGTAAGAAAAAGCTGAATCAGAAAGTTTAAGTTTACCAAGTGCAAGTTTAAGTTCAGCGAAATCATCTGCATCTTCTGGGAAAACAGAAGCCCAGACCACTGGCAGAGGTTGTAAATATCCAGGGAAAGCCGGCAATGGATTCTTCACCAGAGTAATTGTATCTCCAACTGAAGCAATACCTGGTCTTTTAATACCAGTCACGATATAACCTGTATCTCCAGAAGATAAATATTCTCTTGGTGTCTCTTCAGGAGAAAAAGTTCCAACTTCAAGAGCATTAAATTTTTCTCCGGAAACAGAAAAAATTAAACTATCACCTCTTGAAACCCTGCCATCAAGCAAGCGCACAAAAACTATCACACCTCTATGATTAGAATATTTAAAATCAAAAACAAGAGCACGCAAATTATTATCACCTTCATAACTTTCTTTGGGTGCTGGTATACGTTTTATGACTTCTTGTAGAAGATTTTCTACACCTTCTCCCGTTCTTCCTGAAACCAAAAGTATATCGTCCGAGTCACAATTAAGAAGTTCTACGACCTCTTCTTTAACCTCTTCCACCCTAGATAAGGGTGAATCAATTTTAGATAAGACGGGGATGATTTTAAGGCCCCCTTCACGCGCCATAGCAAGAGTAGTAAGGGTTTGAGCCTGTACGCCCTGTGTCGAATCCACAAGCAATATAGAGCCTTCTACGGCCTTTAGAGCACGAGAAACCTCATAAGAGAAGTCTATGTGCCCTGGAGTGTCTATAAGGTTTAAAACGTATTTCTCAGCCCCAATTTCATATTCCATTCGCACTGGTTGCATCTTGATAGTTATGCCTCGTTCTCGTTCAAGTTCCATAGAATCAAGCACTTGATCGCGCATTTTACGGCTTTCTATGGTGTGTGTAATTTCAAGCATCCTATCAGCCAAGGTACTTTTACCATGGTCAATATGCGCAATTATTGAGAAATTTCTGATATTCTTTAATCTCATATTATATTTTATTCCCGAAACCACCTGCTTGTAAATCCCACAATTTTTTATAAAGTCCACCTTCTTTATTTGCAAGTTCATCGTGAACACCATCTTCAATAATTTTACCTTTTTCAACAACAATAATTCTATCCATTTGTCTAATGGTTGAAAGTCTGTGCGCAATAACTATTGTTGTCTTACCTTTAATTAAATTCTGCAAAGCATCTTGAATCAAAGCTTCAGAATGAGAGTCGAGCGACGATGTCGCTTCATCAAGAATAAGTATCGGCGCATTTTTCAAAATTGCACGGGCTATGGCGACACGTTGGCGTTCACCACCCGATAGCTTCACTCCCCGCTCTCCCACATAAGTTTGATAACCAAGCGGTAATGCATCTATAAATTCATCACAATGTGCTAAGTGAGCAGCAATTAATACTTCTTCCTCTGTCGCATCTCTTCTTCCGTACCTAATATTTTCCATTAAAGTACGATGAAAGAGTACGGGGTCTTGAGGAACGAAAGAAATTTTCCCTCGAAGATTTTCTTGAGAAATATTACTTATGTCAACACCATCAACCATAATTTTCCCAAAATTTAAATTAAACAATCTCATAAGAAGACGAACGAAGGTCGTCTTCCCTGCTCCCGAAGAACCAACAATAGCAATCTTTTGTCCCACTGGAATTGTCAAAGAAAAATTATCTAATACTTTAGAATTATTATTCTGATAAATATAAGTAACATTATCAAATACAATCTTACCCTCAACAGCATCAAGTTTTTCTTTTATCCCATCTTTTATTTCATATGGAGTATCAAGAATAACAACCATTTCTTCGGCATCAGCAAAAGCTTCATAATATGCACGAACAATAGCTCCAAAGCTCCATAAATTTTCAGTCAAACGCAATAGATAACTTTGAAGCAATACAATGACCGGCAAAGTAATAAGTCCCATTTTCCAATCATTAAGAACAATATAAAAAACAATAAATTCAATACTGAAAGAATAGAAGCTTTGTATTGTTGCAAGTCCTTCCCAGAAATACCAATTTTTTGTTACTTTTTTTCTTTGATCTTGAATGACACCTCCAACACGTTCATTTTCATATTCTCGGCCAGTAAATAACTGGATTGAAGCATGGTTGCCAATAGAATCTGCAAGTACACCAACAGTTTTGGAATCAGCTTCTGAAGCAATAATATCGTATTTTAATTTAAAACGAATATAGAAAAAAGCTGTTGTCAAAAATATTAAACAAAATGCAATTAAAATATAAGAATACTTGGGTAAAAATGTATAAAAAGCAATAATTGTTCCTACACCACGAATGATAAGCGGTAAACCATCAACCATCATTCTATCAGCTAATTTTTCAAAAGATCTAGCGTATTTATTTATTTTTTGAGTTAAAGAACCACCAAAATTATTCGCAAAAAAAGAATGAGAGTGGCCCATCATATAAGAAAATGCTTGCTCACGAAGACCAGCCATAACACTAGCTTCAAAATAAGAAAGAGCAAATCCTGACAATCTACGAATGCACCAACGAATAAAATTTAACAGTAAAACAAAAAGAATTATGGACTGAGCTGCCACAATAAAACTAAAATCATTCTTACTCAAAACATTCCACAATTTTAAATATTGAAATGGAATATAAACATCAAGAACTGATGCAAATACCATACACGCAATACTAGTAAAAAAAGAAACTTTGTAATGTTTTACTACTTGCCAGAAATATCTCACAACCAAACTTCTATGCAATTTTGAATAATCTCTTTTCATAAATACAAAAATGTCCATTTCTTTGGACTAAATACTATTATAACACAAAAACCTTAATTTTAAAGCCCTTCTTGAGATGGAGCAATGATTCGTGCTTGCCAGAAATGTGTACGTAGAGTATTTATAACTTCTCTGAATTCTTCATTTTTCAAAAGATAGAGAACTGCGGCACCGGCTAAAATACCGAAAATACCAGAAATAAATCCTTGCAAGAAAACTCCCCAAAATTTTGTCAAACCAAAAATTGGTGAAAAGAAATTTAATGACGAATATGTCACAAAACCAAGAACAAATGAAGCTCCAAGACTTTGGAAAAACGTCCTAGAAATAAATGACTCTCCCTTCATAAAATCTCTTCGTGCAAAATACCAATGCAAAATAAAATTCAAAATAGTTCCAACAGAATAAGCAAGTGGAAGCATCAATACTTCTGTGCCAGAAATATCTGTTACTTTAAGTAATGATTCTATAAAATCACGGAAGAAAACAATATTTTCAAACATATGCATAAATGCATAAGACAAAAAAATGATAAACAATGAACAAAACAAATTAACAGTGAGCGGTCGAACAGTTTCTCCGTGAGCATAATAAGCACGAGAAAGAAGTGCTATCATGCCTTGAGCAATAACAGAAATAGAAAATATTGCCAGCGCCGCTGCTGCTAGACGAGTGTTATCCCAAGAAAAAGAACCGGAACCCAGTATCACACGCACAATTTGTGCTCGCAACACAATAAAAAGAAATGTCACTGGAAGTGACCAAAATATTATTTGTCGAGCTGCACTTTTTAAATGACCTTTAAAATCATCTATTTTGCCAAGAGATACAGATTTCGAAAGAGAAGGAAAAGCAGCAACGGCATAAGATATACCTATAATATTAAGTGGTACAGATTGTAAGTTATAAGATAAATTAAAGATAGATATCGAACCAGCTTTTAAAAAAGATGCAAAAGCCACAATATATATAAGGGCTATGTTATTGAATGCCAAACCCAATGTTCGAGGTAAGGATGTAAAAACTGCCTGTTTAATATCAGTAAAATTAATACTAAAAGAAAATTGAGGAGAAAAACCACAACTATTCGAAGCAAATAATTGAACGGACAGATGCAACATCGCCCCCAAAACAACACCTAGAGCTAAACCATAAACTCCCCAAAAGGGGTAAAAGAAAATAATACCAAAGATAATACCCAGATTGTAGAACACGGGACTCAAAGAAAAAATAAAAAACTTGCGAAAAAGCTGAGTCACGGTACCAAATAAATTTGATAATCCCATGAGTATGGGAGAAAGCAACATTATTCTAGATACAGTAATTAATTTTATTTGCATTTCTCCATTAAAACCAGGCGCTATGAAATGCACGAGAAGTGGCATCAAGAGAAAAGCAATAAAAGAAACAACGACAAGTATTACCAAGAAAACTGAAAAAATATCATTAAGAAATTTTTGAGCCTCTTTGGTGACTTCTCCATCTTTCATTCTTGCCACTATAAAAGGAATAAGAACGGTGGCAGAAGCAAGAGAAGCAACAGAAATAAATATTAAATCAGGTACTCTAAAAGCAGCATAATAAATATCAAGCAAGGGTGAGGGGCCAATAAAATGCGCGAAAGATCTATCACGAAATAACCCCAATATTTGAGAAAGAAAAGCAAATGAACCTAAGAGAAAAGCCGCCTGATTTATATTACCGTATTCTTTACTGAAAATTCTGAGTATCTTCTCCATTTCCTATTTAGCTAGTTTGTTTTTTTAGTTTTAGTAGAAGAAGCTGTGGGAGTGGTTGGAGCACTAACTGTTGGTGTTGACCCACCCTTCAAAGATTTAACATAATCAATCAAGTCTTTGTTTGTAGGTAATAATGCAAGAGCTTTTTCAGCATATAATAATGCTTCAGAATTATTTCCCTCTTTCTTAGCTATCTGAGAAAGCATTATTAATGCATCTACATAGTCAGGCTTTAATTCAAGGGCCTTATTTGCATAATCTTTAGCGTTTTTAATATTATTAGCTGTGAAAGATGTACGAGAAAGAGCAAGCTGTATACCAGGATTAAGTGGATTCAATAATGATGCTTGTTTATATGCTTCAATGGCTTTATCAGAAGATCCTTCTACTCCAAGAGAAGCCAACATATTGAATACTGAACCTGACATTGCGAAGTTTTGATAATTCCCTTTATTGTAAGCGATAGCACTATTAGCACCACTCAATGCTTGATCAAGATTGCTTTGTAAGCTAGCCTTTTCTTCATCAGTTAAAGCAGAACCCTTGGATAATAAAGAATTTAATTTCAAAAGATAAACTTGAGAATAACTTCTCAAATATAAATCATTCTGGTAAAGCAAATTAGCATTACCAATACCAACTGTAGCGATATCAATAGTTTCTGCATTCAATGCCTTAGAGAAATAAGAAACAGAAGCAAGACGTTCTACATATTTGAAACCAATTACAAAAGATACAACCATCATAACAACTAGCAATAACAAAGATATCAAACTCTTCTTTGGACTACTAGAAAATGCTATTTCAATTTCTCCATTGGGAATATTTGCATTAAACAAACTCACAAAGATTCCGATAAAAGCAAAAGTTAAAGCAAATAAAACCATACCAACTGGATAGAAGAATGCAGCCACTAACAAATAAAGTGACATCAAGAAATACAATGGCATTATCTGATTCTCACTATTTTTAAAAGTTAAAAATAGTGAAGTTACTCCAGTAAGAATATATATAAATAAAAATGCGAGTAAAGATAAAATTCCTAATATACCAGTCGTTGAAACAAGTGT
>JAYSNU010000044.1:0-12760 GCA_043723545.1 Candidatus Nomurabacteria bacterium
ATGGACAAAAACAAGAAAATGCAAAAGGTAAAATCCTTTTTACCCATTTCGGCATTAGTGGACCTACGGTACTTAATATGAGTAAAGATATAGGAGAGCTTCTCAAATACGGAGAAGTGCAGATTGAGCTCGATTTATTTCCAAAGTCTGATATTGGTACACTTCGAAAACAATTACAAGAACTTTTGACCAATGAAAGTAATAAAAAATTAAAAAATACTTTAAGTAAATTGATTCCTGGAGCATTGGCCGTCGCAATTTTGGAAATCATAAAAATAGATGGAGAGATGGTTAACAATATTGTAAGTACTGAAGATAGAAAGAAGTTGGTATCAATACTGAAAGCTATCCCACTTCATGTGTCTGGATTGCTGGGAGCTGACAAAGCAATAGTTTCTTCTGGCGGAGTCAAACTCGAAGAGGTTAATTTTAAAACCATGCAATCTAGGTTAATTCCAAATCTTTATTTGACCGGAGATATTTTAAATATAGATAGACCTTCAGGCGGATATAGTTTGCAGCTTTGTTGGACCACTGGATATGTGGCAGGAAATAGTGTAAATAAAATTTAGAAATGAACTATTTTTACATTTCAAATATTTACGTTATACTGTATATATGAAAGCGTATATTATATTTTTCCTAATAATTTTAATGTTCGTTGCGGGGTATTTGATATATGTGAGAGATACTACTCAGATTATTCAAAACACTGAGAAGAAAACTGCAGCATTGAATCCATTAGATGCTGTTAAAAAAATTGAAAATAAACCACTTACGCCGACAGCCACACCAGATGAAAATATTAATAAAGAAGATAACCAAAAAATTATGCAAGCAATATTACATACAAATAAAGGAGACATTACAATAGAATTCAATTCTGTTACACCTAAGACAGTAGCAAATTTTATAAACCTTGCACAAAAAGGATTTTATGATGAAACGAAGTTTCATCGAGTGATAAAAGGATTCATGAGTCAGGGTGGAGATCCATTTTCTAAAGACGATTCTAAAATGGCAGATTGGGGAACTGGGGGGCCAGGATATCAATTTGATGATGAAATAACTTCTACAAATAAAAATAATATTAATACGATAGCAATGGCAAATGCAGGACCAAATACAAATGGTAGCCAATTTTTCATCAATGCTGCGAATAATAATTTCTTAGATACAAAGCATACAGTATTCGGTAAAGTTACTGCTGGGCTTGATGTTGTCAAAGCTATAAATTCTGTAGCTACAGATTCTTCCGATAGACCCAAGGAACCTGTAATAATAAAGTCGATCACTTTAAAATAATTTTTTAATTCGCTATATAAGTTAAATCTTACTATAATTTAGTGAGAGGCGGAAACTATGCCAATGATTTCATAACGCAGTTCTTTCTCATAGGGGGTTCACGTGTCATCATTGTTTATCAGATGGACACGGGGGGTTGTTTTTTACTTCGTGAAGTGGCTCGAGAGGGTTCGATTGCCACACATCATTCAGGGTGGTATGGGGATTTATGTTTCTAATCCCTTCCTCGCCAAGAATTGCTCCAAAGCAGGAGCAATCGGCACGGTGTCATGCACTGGTGCTGAACGTATCTTGGTTCACATTCTCCAGCTCGGAGATAAGGACGGCCACTATAGGAGAGCACTTTCTCATTTTCCGATTCCGGGAATAGCGGAACGGATTTTGAAGAAGTACTTCATCGAAGGTGGCAAGCCGAAGAAGCAAAAGTTCAAAGTTGTGCCGATGTGGAGCTTCATGCCAAGTCGTGAGTTGATTGAACTCACAGTGGCAGCGAGTTTTTGTCTTGTATGGCTCGCCAAGGAAGGACATAGGGGGTTGATTAGCGTCAACTACCTTGAGAAGATTCAAATTCCACACGTTTACCATCTTTGCGGTGCGATGCTAGCAAGCGTCGATATCGTGACTATGGGTGCGGGCATCACGCTCAAGATTCCGGCCGTGCTTGATGCACTTGCTTCAGGTGGAGTCGCGAGTTATCGCGTGGATGTGGAGGGGAGCAAGGATGGAGGGCGGACAATACAGTTCGATCCGCGAGGTTTCTTCGGGGAGGAGTTTCCCCGTAAACTTAAGCGACCGAAATTCTTCCCGATTGTATCGACGGACACTCTCGCTGCATTAATGGTGGCGAAGTTGCCCGCTGGTAGTATTCAGGGTTTTGTCATTGAACTTCCGACGGCAGGTGGGCACAATGCTCCACCGCGTAAGAAGGGTGTCTTTGATGAAAAAGGTCAGCCAATCTATGGACCCAAGGATGATGTCGATTGGAAAAAGCTCTGCGCACTCGGTATTCCTTTCTGGATTGGTGGAAGTTTCGCTTCACCAGAAGGTCTCGCGAAAGCGAGGGAACTCGGCGCAGTAGGTATCCAGGCGGGTTCGATTTTCGCACTTTGCGAAGATTCTGGACTCGATTCAGTATATCGCGCTGAGATGCGTCGACTTGGACGCAAGAGTGAGCTTGTGATTCGCACAGACCCGACCGCGTCACCCACTGGTTTTCCGTTCAAGGTGGTGCAGATGTCGGGTACACATTCAGATCAAGAAGTGTACGAAGAACGAGTACGTGATTGCAGTCGCAAGGCATTGCAGTTTCCAGCAGAACTTCCGGACGGCAAGATTGTGTTCCGGTGTTCAGCTGAACCTGTTGATGATTACGTTCGTCGAGGTGGTAGAGTCGAAGACACTATCGGCGCACGTTGTTTGTGCAACGGACTCTTCGCTGCTGTTGGACTCGGCAATCCAAATGAAGTACCTATTTTCACAATGGGTGACGACGTGAGTTTTTTGTTGTATCTCATGCCGAGCGATAAATCGGTGTTCACGTCTAAGCAAGTACTCAAGTTTCTTTTGTCACGATATGGGAAGTTCATTCATGTAATGAAGAGGATGGTCAATTCATTGATTTCGTGGTAATAGAAACAAAATGATGCAGCATTCTTAATCCTGCAGAGAGACCGACATGTCTCATTAAACTGTCCGAGGCTCGCGAATATTCGTGGGCCTTTCTTCTTTAAATTTGGTATTATAAATATATGAAAAAAGATATAAAAATTGTTTGGCTTTTTATATTATCACTAGCGGGTTTGTGTTTTGCAGGATATTTGAGTGGAGTGAAGTTTTTTTCTAATACATGTGCTTTCGGTGAGGGTTGTCCTTTTTTCTTGGGATACCCGGCTTGTTATTATGGTTTCGTGATGTATTTGTTTCTTAGTATTTGTGCTTATAGAATTTTCTCAAATAATGTTGAAGAGAATAAGGGGGCGAAAAGAATGATGTTTGTTTCTTTTTTGGGAATTCTTTTTGCTGGATATTTTACATTAGGGGAGTTGCCAATACTCTTTAAAGAAGGATTTTCTGCTTATGCCTTAGCATTGCCTACATGTGCTTTAGGACTAATCTTTTATATAGCTATATTTATTTTAGCTCTCAAGCTTTCTCGTAAGATTTTGTAGTAGATGAATAAAAAATCATTTATTTAAAAAACAATTTACAAAAATTGTAAATTATGATATTGTATAATTACAATTAAATATTTATCAAGAGTGTGGATAGAGTTCTGGCTCAGTGACCCACCGGCAACCCTCAAATGAGAAGGTGCCAAATCCAGCCCATTAGAATGGGAAAGATACTTAGTCCGTAACTTTTCCGCTTTATGCGGATTTTTTTATTTAAATTTATGATTAAAACAGCAGAATTTGTGAGCCCTAAGCATCCTGATAAAATTTGTGATTTTATTGCAGATAGTATTCTTGATGTATATTTGGCAAAAGACATAGAAAGTCGTGTGGCGATAGAGGTGATGGGTGGACATAAATTAATCACTATAAATGGTGAAGTCACTTCGCATTCAAGAATAAACATAGAAGAAGTGGTAAAAAAAATTGTGGGTAATGATTATAAAATAATTATAAATATCGTGGAGCAGAGTAAAGAGATAGCTCATGGTGTGGATATAGGTGGTGCGGGTGATCAAGGAATAATGAAAGGTTATGCTACAAATGAGACGAAAGAATTTCTACCACTTGAATATACATTGGCAAGAGATTTGTGTAAAAAGATTTATGAAGTTTATCCTTATGATGGTAAAACTCAAGTTACGGTAGAAAATGGAAATGTGAAAACAGTTGTGGCTAGTTTCCAAAATACAAAAAGTGTTGAACTTTTAGAATTAGTAAGAACAATAATGGAGTCTGATGAATATCTTATCAATCCAGCGGGTGAATGGAATCTCGGTGGATTTGATGCTGATACAGGACTTTCAGGAAGAAAGTTGGTTATAGACAATTATGGTCCTGAAATACCTATTGGCGGAGGTTCATTTTCTGGTAAGGATTATACAAAAGTAGATAGGTCTGGTGCTTATATGGCGCGTAGAATTGCAGTAAATTTACTTCAAAAAAATAATGCAAAAGAGGTTTTTGTAAAACTTGCTTATGCGATAGGGAAGACAGAGCCCGTCATGGCTAGCGTAGTCATTGATGGTAAAGAAGAAAATATTGTAGGCTATGATTTGAGCCCTAAGGGCATAAGACAATATTTAAATTTAGATAAAGTAAAATATGCGGACACGGCAGCATGGGGTCACTATGGAAGAAATTTCGAGTGGAAATAGCTTAGACTTTTAAAGGTTTTTTGTTATACTTTAGACATGGAATTACCGGAGCTTCCCCTCAATAAAGAATTAACTTATATCGGTGAAACGACTTATAGAGATAAGCACACGCTTTTTGGTATTAAGCGTAAAGACAGACGTCAGCATATATATATATTAGGAAAGTCTGGTACAGGTAAATCGGTTCTAATGTTTAATATGATTATTCAAAATATCATCAATGGTGATGGTGTTTGTGTTGTTGATCCGCACGGTGAACTCGTCGAGGGAGTTTTATCTGCCATACCACCACATAGAATGAAAGATGTGGTTTATTTTAACCCAGCGGATACGGAGTACCACATAGGTTTTAATGTTCTTGAACTTATTGATCCGAAGTATAAACACTTGGTTGCATCTGGACTCATGGGAATATTTACAAAAATCTGGGCGAATGCTTGGAGTGCTCGTATGGAATATATTTTGAACAATGCTATTCTTGCACTGCTCGACACGCCAGGAACGACACTTCTTGGTATTCCTCGTATGCTTGTCGATAAAGATTATAGACAGAAAATAATTTCAAATTTAAAAGATCCAGTTATTAAAGCTTTTTGGGTTCATGAATATGAAGCTTGGCAAGATAAATTTAGAAATGAAGCTATTGCTCCGATTCAAAATAAAGTTGGACAATTTCTTTCTACTTCAATTATTCGTAATGTTGTCGGTCAATCAAAGAGTACGATAAATATTTTTGACATAATGAATGAAGGTAAAATTTTCTTAGTGAATGTATCAAAAGGACGTATTGGTGAAGATAATTCTGGACTCCTGGGGGGAATGATAATTACAAAAATTCAACTTGCTGCTATGGAGCGTGTGCGTATACCAGAAGAACAGAGAAAAGACTTTTATCTTTATGTCGACGAATTTCAAAACTTCGTGACTGATGCATTTGCGGGTATTCTCTCTGAAGCTCGAAAATATCGTTTGAACCTTACTGTTGCTCACCAATATACTGCCCAGCTTGTTGTGGACAAGAGTTCTGCTGTGCGTGATGCAGTCTTCGGCAACGTGGGGACTATGATTGTTTTTCGTGTTGGTTCTGACGATGCAGAATTTTTAGAAAATGAATTTGATCCAGAATTTACTCCGCAAGATATTGTGAATTTGCCGAATTATAAAACATATCTGAAGCTCATGATAGATGGTGTCACCTCTAGGCCATTTTCTGCTAGAACTCTTCCTCCACTTGTGAAAAGTGGAAATAAAGAAGTAGAAGAGGAAGTTATTCGTTCTTCACGTGCACTTTATTGTAAAAGTAAAGAAATAGTAGAAAAAGAAATAAATGATTGGAGTGGGATGTCTCTTGGGGATTTCAAGGATGCTATCGCTGGTGTAGTTACAAATAGTGACGGTAGTTTAGCCAAATTCCCAATTATTTGTTCAGCTTGTGGACTTGAGAAAACTGTTCCTTTTAAACCAGAACCTGGACGACCAGCATATTGTAAAGAATGTATTGCAAAAATAAAATCAGGAGAATTAAAGCCTTCTAAAGAAGCCAGGGGTCAGATGAAACAAGATGAAACGAGGTTTTATAAACCGTTAGCTGATTTGGGTATTGAATTTACGGAAAGTGGAGAAAAAGGAGAAATACCAAAAGTCGCACCGGTTTCAAAACCTAAAATACCCGTCATGTCCGTTATTAAAAAAGTTTTTTCTCATAATGATGCGAGCAATAATAAAAATAAAGAAGAAAATAAAGTTGTAGAAAAAACTCAACACAAATTTAATGGGAATAAAGAGTTGAAAGAAATTTTGGATAAAACATTGGCTAAGCTTCCAGGTCATAATGATGCAAATCAAAATAAAGAACAGGTGATTAAAAAAGTAGAACCTAAACCTATGCCAACACCAGTATCACTGGACGCTTTAAAAAATCAAAATCAAAACGTTGTTACGCAAAAAGATCGTGCTGCAAGTTCTGCAGATATGGATAAATTGAAAAGTGTGATTTCTTCTGCAAAATTAGAACCGATGCCTATACCAATACCAGTAAAACCAGAACCAATAGCAACTCCAGCTTCAACTCCCGCTCCAATTTCAACACCTCCTTCGATAAACAGAGAACAAGCGACACCTACGCCAACTCTGACACCTGTATCGCCGGTAAATAATGTAAAAGAAGTTCCAGAAGATGTATTAAGAAAGATTTTAGAATAATATGCAGAGTGAAAATAGAAATTGTCAGAACTGTAAAGAAGATTTCATTATAGATGATGAAGATTTTAATTTTTATGAAAAAATAAAAGTTCCACCTCCGACTTTTTGTCCTGAATGCAGAATGATAAGAAGATTGTTGTGGAGAAATACACGTTCTCTTCATAAAAGATCTTGTGGTTTATGTTCAAAATCCCTTATATCTATGTATTCTGCGCATGATTCTGTGCCTGTATATTGCACTGATTGTTGGAATGGAACTGCTTGGAGCCCATTTTCTTATGCCAAAGAATATGATTTTTCTATTTCATTTTTTGAACAATTGAGAGATTTATTCAATATAGCACCAAGATTTTATGCTTATAAATTTGGTAATTTAATCAATTCTGAATTTACTAATTTTGCTATGCATGATAAGAATGTTTATCTTTCGTTTTCTGCTATAGAATGTGAAGATGTTATGTATTCAG
This sequence comes from Candidatus Nomurabacteria bacterium, assembly GCA_043723545.1. GTDB lineage: Bacteria > Patescibacteriota > Minisyncoccia > Phycocordibacterales > UBA9973 > UBA9973. Next base: position 7,303 of record JAYSNU010000044.1, read on the forward strand.
AAACAATAGATAATTCTAAAGATAGTATTGATTGTTATGCTGTAAAAAAAATGGATGGATGTTCAAATAATATTGATTGTGATGGAAATTATAATACACATTATGCCATTCAATCTCGAAGTTGTATCGATTCTTATTTTATTTTTGATTGTGCCAATTGTCAGAATTGTTGTTTGAGTAGCAATCTTCGTAGTCAGCAATATGTATTTTAAAATAAAAAATTATCTCCAGAAGAATATAAAAAATGCGTAGATGAGCTGATGCTTGATTCACATTCTGGTATTGAAAATACCAAAACAATTTTTCAAGATTTAATACAAAATAAAACTATACACAAATATAATGCCATATATAATTCTCAAAACTCTTTCGGTAATTATATAAATAACTCTAGGAATATAAAACAATCTTTCGATGTCGAAAATGGAGATAATATAGCCTATAGCAATAGAATGTTAGACTCTAAGGATTGTTTTGATAATTCTGGTGTTGCTTTCGGTGAACTAATTTATGAATCCATGGCGTCTACTCAGAATACTTTTAGGAATCTTTTTTCTTACATAGTTCCTGATGGTTCTAATAATTGTGAGTATTCTCTTATTTGTAAAAATTGTTCTTTTTGTTTCGGTTGTGTTGGTTTAACGAATGCTAATTATTGTATTTTGAATAAACAATATACAAAAGAAGAATATTTCAAAATAACAGAGAAAATCAAAGATCATATGATGCAAATACCTTATGTAGATAAAAATGGAAGAGTATTTAAATATGGAGAATTTCTACCTTATGATATGAGCCCATTTGGATATAATGAAACGAATGCACATGACTTTTTCCCAACGAATAGAGAAAGTGCCCTTCTGCAAGGTTTTAATTGGACAGAAAGAGAAGATAGGGATTATAAAATAACAATAAAAAGTGAAGATCTTCCAAATAAAATAGAAGATGTATCTGATTCTATTTTAGAAGAAGTTATTTCTTGTCCTAATAACGGAAAATCAGAATATCAATGTACAACTGCTTTTAAAATAATTCCTGATGAGCTTCTCTTTTATAAGAAAAAAAGTTTACCACTTCCTGGATTTTGTCCTAATTGTCGTAATTATCAAAGATTGAAATACAAAAATCCATTTAAGCTCTGGCACCGCAAATGTATGAAAGATGGGTGCCATAACGAATTTGAGACAAGTTATGCCCCAGAAAGACCAGAAATCGTCTATTGTGAGAGTTGTTATAATAGAGAGGTTTATTAATGTTTTTTTTGTTGCTATAATCTTTAAATGCTTGTTGATTTAGTCAAAATCTTTCTACCGACCACTTTAGCCTTCTTTTTGGGCCTTTTTTTTACACCCGTGGCTTCACATTATTTCTATAAATATAAAATGTGGAAAAAATACTCCAGGAATGATGGAATTGGAATAGGGGACTTTCAGAAGATTCACAATGAAGATGCTGAACTTAGAACACCGAGAGTAGGGGGTATTATCGTTTGGTTTTCTGTTTTATTGACTACTTTACTTTTTTCTTTAATTTCAGTTTTTCTTCCAACATCAAATACAGAAGGGTTGAATTTTTTGAGTCGTAATCAAACTTTTATTCCATTTATCACATTACTTTTTGGATCATTGCTTGGTTTGTGGGATGACTTAATTCAGATTTATGGTAGTGGGAAAATTGCTCGTGATGATAGTGTCTGGCGTAGATGGAAAGCTTTTTTAATAATAATGGTTTCTCTATTGATAGGTATGTGGTTATTTTACAAATTAGGAATGGATAGCATACATATTCCTTTTAATGGAGATTTGTATTTAGGTATTTGGATAATCCCATTTTTTATTTTAGTTTCCTTGGCAACTTTTTCTGGTGGAGTAATAGATGGTATAGATGGACTTTCTGGTGGGGTACTCGCTTCTATTTTTAGCGCATATGCAGCAATTGCTTTTGCAAATAATCAAATTGATTTGGCAGCATTTTGCGGAGTAGTGTCTGGGGCAATACTTGCATTTTTGTGGTTTAATATTCCACCTGCAAGATTTTATATGGGAGAGACTGGTATTATGGGTCTTACTATTACTCTCGCAACAATAGCATTCCTTACAAATACAGTCCTCATTTTACCAATTATAGCTATGCCCTTAGTCGTCACATCAGCCTCAGTAATTTTACAGATGGTATCTAAAAAATTTAGAGGTGGAAAAAGAATTTTTAAATTGGCCCCCCTACATCATCATTTTGAAGCTATCGGTTGGTCAACTTATAAAATAACAATGCGTTACTGGATTCTCTCTGTTGTTTTCGCCATTATAGGAATAATTTTTGCCGTAATTAGTTAATGAAAGAAAAAAAGATAGATAAAGTTTTTCTAACGATAGTGCTTATTTTAATCTTTGGTGGTTTGGCTATGTTTATATCTGCATCTCTTGGAATCCTCGCTCGTAATGAAACCATGTTTTATGGTGTTCTGCGTAGTCAGTTAATATTCGGTCTTGGTTTCGGGCTTATAGCTATGTACTTAGCTTTAAAAATAAACTATAAGACTTGGAGTAAATATTCTTTTTATATTTTCCTTGGATCTATTTTGCTTACTGCTGCTGTGTTTATACCTGGACTTGGATATACACATTTGGGGGCAGAGAGATGGATAAGATTGGGTACTTTTACTTTTCAACCAGTTGAGATTTTAAAATTTGGTTTTATTATTTATTTTGCTGCTTGGCTTTCTTGGGTTAAAAATCGAGCACAAGATTTTAGATTTGGAATTTTGCCACTTGTTTTGACCCTAGCTCTTATCGCAGGGATATTATTTAAACAACCTGATACGAAAAGCTTTATTTTAATTGCTGTTACTGGTTTCGCAATGCTTTTTATATCTGGTGTTCCATGGAAATCAATTTTAGGTTTTGGTGCAGTTGTTGTCGTAGCACTTGGAGTTCTTGTATTTTTTACACCTTATTTGCAAGATAGAGTGAAAACATTTTTAGATCCATCACATGACCCGCAAGGTTCTTCATATCAAATACAACAATCCTTGATAGCCATAGGTGGTGGTGGGATATTGGGTAGGGGATATGGACAAAGTGTCCAAAAGTTTAGTTTCTTACCAGAACCGCAAGGAGACTCAATTTTTGCTGTTATTGGCGAAGAACTTGGTTTTGTGGGCGCTGTTGGTACTGTTATATTATACTTACTTTTTATTTTACGAGGACTCAAAATAGCGAACAATAGTCCAGATTTGTTCAGTAGACTTTTAGTCTCTGGAATTGTTATACTTATTGGAGCGCAGTCTTTTATGCACATTGCTTCTGTTGTTGGAGTCTTTCCACTTACGGGAGTACCTTTGGTATTTATTAGTCACGGGGGTACGTCACTTATGATTGATCTTCTGGCTGTGGGTATGGTTCTTCAAATATCAAAGTTTCAACATAAAACTGCTTAAAATTTATTTATGAAAATAGTCTTTACAGGAGGAGGCACAGGTGGACATTTCTATCCAATTATTGCTGTTGCCGAAAAAGTAAATCAAATAATTGATACAGATAGTATAGTTGGAGCTAAACTATATTATTTTTCTGATAGTCCTTATGATAAAGAAATGCTTTTTAAAAACGGACTTTTATTTGAAAAAGTTGGATCGGGAAAACTCCGTACATATTTTTCTTTTTTGAATTTCTTAGATATCTTTAAGGTTTTTTTTGGAACGATTAATGCAATATTTAAATTGTTTACAATTTATCCAGATGTTGTTTTTGGTAAGGGTGGATATGCGTCTTTCCCGACAATTTTTGCAGCTAGAATTTTAGGAATACCAGTTTTTATTCATGAATCGGATTCTGCTCCAGGTAGGGTAAATAAATGGGCAGGGCGTTTCGCTAAACGAGTGGCGGTTTCGTTTATTGGAGTATCTGATTTTTTTCCTAAAAAAAGTGTTGCTTGGACTGGGCAACCCATCAGAGCAGAAATAGAACATCCCGCTCCTAAAGCAAAAGCATTAAATTATTTTAAATTTGAATCAGAATTACCGGTGATTTTGGTTTTAGGTGGTTCTCAAGGAGCTGAAATTATAAATAATACGATAATTGACGCACTTCCTAGATTAGTTGAAAAATATCAAATTATTCACCAGACTGGTGTTAAAAATTTTAAAATAGTGAAAGGTAGAGCTGATGTTGTTTTGTCTAATAATAGAAAGAGAGATAGATATGTTCCGTTTTCTTTTTTAGATCCGTTACAGATTAAGCAGGCGTCTGGTGCGGCGTCTATCATAATATCTAGAGCTGGTTCAACTATTTTTGAAATTGCATCTTGGGGTGTTCCGTCAATTTTAATTCCTTTTACAGAATCTAATGCTGATCATTCAAAGAAAAATGCTTTTACTTATGCTGATGCTGGTGCTTGTAGCGTAGTAGAAGAAATGAATATGACTGCAAATATTTTGAGTTCAGAAATAGATAGAATTGTAGATGATAAAGAAACTTGGCAACAAATGGCTCATAATGCGAAAACTTTTAATAAACCTGATGCTGCCCTTAAAATAGCTAGAGAACTTGTAGACATAGCTTTGAGTCATGAGAAGTAAATGTTAGAATAGCTATATGACTAAAGTTGTAACAAGATTTGCCCCCTCCCCAACGGGTTTTATGCATGTCGGCGGTATACGTACGGCTTTATATGCATGGCTTTGGGCTCGTAAAAATAATGGCAAGTTTATATTAAGAATTGAAGATACAGACAAAGAGAGGGAGGTGATGGGTTCTATAGATCATATTATTGAATCTTTGAAATGGTTGGGAATTGAATGGGATTATGGTCCAGACAAAGATGGTCCGGATGGTCCTTATATACAATCAGAAAGATTAGACATTTATAAAAGATATGCAGAGATTTTGATTGATAAAGGTTATGCTTATCCCGACCCATATACAGAAGATGAAGTTGGAGAATTTCGTAATAAAGCAGAGTTAGAACGAAGACCATTTTTATATCGTGAACATCGCCCTGAAAAATTTGATGTTTGGGATGGTACGAAGCCACTGCGTTTTAAAGTTCCTGAAGTTAAAGTTTACAAATGGCACGATATGGTTTTCGGAGATTTATCTGCTGGGGTGGAAGCATTAGATGATTTTATTTTAATCAAGACCGATGGCTATCCTACATATAATTTTGCTCATATAGTGGATGATATAGAGATGGAAGTTACACATGTTATGCGTGGAGAAGAATTTATTTCTTCCACACCAAAATTTCTTTCTGTTTATGATGCTCTTGATATAAAACCACCCGTTTATGCTTATTTGCCACATATTTTAGCACCAGGTGGAAATAAAAAGTTAGGAAAAAGAGATGGAGCGAAGGATATTTTAGATTATGAGAAAGAGGGTTACTTGCCGGAAGCGATGGTAAACTTTTTAGCTTTGCTTGGTTGGCATCCATCTGACGAAAAAGAAATTTTTACTAAAGA
>JAYSNU010000045.1:0-8295 GCA_043723545.1 Candidatus Nomurabacteria bacterium
TCTTCTTTATATTTGTCATAATGTCCAGAGGTTTTGAATAGGGAAGCTTTTGCTATCTGTGGAGTCCAGACTTGCATGTATCCAGCACCAGCTTGTAATGATTCTACATAATCATTTAGTAGTCTGCGTATTAGTGCGCCACGTGGTGTGTATAGAGGTAGGCCACTTCCTACATAATCAGAAAATGTAAACAAATCTAATTCTTTGCCAAGCTTTCTGTGGTCTCTTTTTCTAGCTTCTTCTTGCTGTAGTATATATGCGTCCAATTCTTCTTTGGTATCAAATGCTAGGCCGTAAATACGAGTCAGCATTTTATTTTTCTCATCTCCACGCCAGTAAGCACCAGCTACACGGTCGAGTTTGAAAGAATCTGGAGAGATTTCAATACTTGGATTTTCTGTATGTCCTCCACGACACAAATCTGTAAAACCTCCACAAGTATAAGTGGTGATTTTTTCTCCTCTTTCGGCTATTTCATTTATAAGCTCAATTTTGTATTCGTTTTTAAAAAATACCAATGCATCGTCTTTGTTGATTTCTTTATGATTCCATTCTGTCCATTTTGGAAGGATTTTTTTCATCCTGTCTTCGATTTTCTTTAAATCACCATCAGAGACTTTCTCATCACAAAAATCAATATCATAATAAAAGCCATTATCTATGGCAGGACCTAGTGTGAGTTTTACTTTATCAAATTTATATATTTCACCAACAGCGGCCGCTAATAGATGGGCTAGGGTGTGCCTCTTTGCACTTAGTTTGTCTATCTGATTTTCCTTCTTGTCCATATTTTCATGATAACATTTTTTGTTTTTTGTGCCAATTAAGGCTTATTTGCTTTTGGTATTTTATATGCTATTATAAGAGACATTATGGTAGTACGAATGAGACATACAAAATCGCATACAGCAAATCGCCGCTCACATCATGCATTAAAGAGTGGTAGTTTTATTAAATGCGAGAATTGTACAGAATTAAAGAAATCACACACAGTTTGTAAATCTTGCGGATTTTACCGTGGAAATAAGGTTTTAGACTTGATAAAGAAGACTGAAAAGAAACAGAAAAAGGCTAAAGCTAAGAAGGCAGAAAAATAATTTTTGTTTTTAAACAATGGCAAATAGGCACCTTTCAAGATCAATAGTTCTTCAAACTCTTTTTGAGTGGGATTTCAAAAATTCTAAAGATTTTAATATAAAAGAATCAGTTGCTCGTAATTTAAAAGCATTTGCTCCAGGATTGGAAGATGATGTTTTTGTGTTTGCTTTGGTTGAAGAAATAATGAAGAAGAAGGGAGTGATAGATGAAATAATAGAGAAAGCTGCCCCAGACTGGCCCATAGATAAAATTTCAATAGTTGATAGAAATATACTTCGTATTGGTTTAACTGAACTTCTTTTTGGTGATAGAAAAGAAGTACCTCCAAAGGTTGCTATTAATGAAGCTATAGAATTAGCAAAAACTTTCGGTGGAGAAAATTCTGGTAAATTTATTAATGGAGTTTTAGGTGCGGTGTATAAAGAAATAGGTGAACCAGGCAAAGATGAAAAGAGTAAAAAGAAAAATAATGAGCCAGTAGATATTTCTAAATTACCAGTAGAAAAATTTGGTGGTGCACTTATTTATGCTAAGCGTGACACAGATTTGTATTTTGCTTTTGTTCATGATGTTTTCGGTTATTGGACTCTTTCTAAGGGTCATATAGATTCGGATGAAAGTGAAGAAGATGGAACAGTTAAAAGAATTAAAGAAGAAATAGGCCTTGATATTGATATAAAGCAATTCCTGGGCCAGAATGAATATGTGGCTTCTCATCCAGAGAAGGGGAAGCTTTTAAAGCATGTTGCTTATTTTTTAGCAGAAAGTGAATATAGAGATTTTATATTTGAGGCTTCAGGCGGGCTTGATGGGGTTAAATGGTTTAAACTAATAGATATTCCAGACCTTCGGATTTACAATGATATTATCCCGTTGATTTCTAAAGCCATTGAAATACTTGGTAGTAAAAAGTTATAAATAAAATATATGATACAATTTTCAGATTTTGAGAAAAAAACTGGTGTTAAGTTTAAAAATAAGGATTTACTAAAACAGGCCTTTGTTCATCGTTCTTATATTAATGAGAATCCCAATGCTTCGCTTTCGCACAATGAAAGATTGGAATTTTTGGGTGATGCAGTTCTTGAGCTAGTTGTGACTGATTTTCTTTATAAAAAATATCCTAATTATACTGAAGGAGAATTGACTGCAATACGTTCAGCCCTTGTAAATGCAATCATTATTTCTGAAGTTGCTTTGGGTATTGGTATGAATGATTATTTGCTTTTGTCTAAAGGCGAAAACAAAGATCATGGTAAAGCAAGACAATATATATTAGCCAATACATATGAAGCATTTGTGGGTGCACTTTATTTAGATCAGGGTTATGATATTGCGGAAAAGTTTATCAATAAAACAATTTTGCCGCGTACGGAAGAAATAGTTAATAAAAAACTTTGGCGTGATGCGAAATCTCTTGTCCAAGAAAAAGCCCAAGAGTTCGTAGGTGTAACCCCTCTCTATAAAGTACTTAGTGAATCAGGTCCTGACCATGAGAAAAACTTCACTGTAGGTATTTATTTTGGAGATGCACTTATAGCCCAAGGAAAAGGCAAATCAAAACAAGAAGGAGCACAAGCGGCGGCTGAGTCTGCATTAAAAGTTAAAAATTGGCTTGATTAATATGCGTCTCAAAACTCTTGAAATTAATGGTTTTAAGTCTTTCTCTCATAAAACAACTTTAGAGTTTCCTAATTCAATAGTTTCTGTGGTTGGACCAAATGGTTCTGGAAAATCAAATGTCGTCGAGGCAATTCGTTTTGTTCTTGGAGAACAATCAATTAAATCAATGCGTGGGAAAATGGGATTAGATCTTATCTTTAAAGGTTCAAAAAAATTATCTCAAGGCTCTCGCGCAGCTGTTACTATTTATTTCAACAATTCTGATAAAATTTTTAAATTAAGTAATGAAGGAGGAGAAAATATAAATCTAGATTTTGACACTATAAGCATAGGCCGAGAAGTTTATTCTGATGGACTTAATAAATATATTTTGAATGGAACAGAAGTTCGCTTGAAAGACATTCATAATCTTTTGGCCTCTGTAAATATCGGTTCAAGTGGGCATCATATTATTTCTCAAGGTGAGGCGGATCGTATTTTGAATGCAAGTCCAAAAGACAGGAAAGAAATGGTAGAAGATGCACTTGGTCTTAAAATTTATCAATGGAAAATAAAAGAAGCAGATAGAAAATTAGAACGCACGACTAATAATATGAAAGAGGTGTCACTGCTTAGACGAGAGAATGCTCCACATTTGAATTTTTTAAAGAAACAAGTAGAAAAATTTGAGAAATCTAAAGAGATGCAATCTGAACTTGCATTTTTATATAAAGTATATTTGAAACAAGAATCTATTTATTTAGACAAAGAGAAAGATAATTTATCACAAAATAAACATAAAATTACTGAAGAGTTAAAAGATTTGACCAAACAAATTGCTTTGACTGAAGATGGTGGCAATAGAGAAGAGAATGAAAAAATAAAAGAGCTTAAAAACATTGAAACCAAGATTCATGAAATTCAAGGAGTAAAGAGTGAGATAGAAAGAAAACTCGGTCGCATAGAAGGAATGATAGAAGCACTTGGTCACAGAAGTGAAAACGTGGCTCTTTTTGTTGAGATTTCAAGCGAAGAAATGAAACATATGGTTTCTGAGATAAATAAATCAATTGATGAAGCCATAAGTAAAGATAATATTTCTGAAATTCAAGATATTTTAAAGAGAATAAAAGAAATCTTAAATAAATTTAATAATAAAGACAGTAGTAAACAAGGAGAAAGAGTTTCTGAAATAGAGAATTTGAAAAATACACAAAGACTTGTTGGTTCAGAAATGGCTAAGGTCGCTAATGAAGAAAAAGATTTAGTTTTGGCTGCCGAAAATTTAAAGAAAGAAATAGGAGAGGTGACACAAATGCTTCGCGACAAAGAAAGAGAGAAGTTTTCTCTCAAAGTTCGTCATCAGGAATTGTCTTCTTCGTTGGAGCTTATACATGTAAAGGAAAATAATTTATCAAGAGAGATTGAGTCTTTCGAAAATGAAATAAAAGAGGGTCAAGCACTTATTGGCATGGAGATTTTATCTTATAAAAATTTTCAAGTAGAAGGGATTTCTGATAGACATATTCAAGAAGAGCAAAAGAGAAAGATTGAAAGAATTAAAATTAAATTAGAAGATGCTGGACTCGGTGGTGGTGCTGATTTAATTAAAGAATATAAAGATATGAAAGAACGTGATGAGTTCTTGGAAAAAGAATTGGCAGATTTGACATTAAGCATGGAAATGATACAGAAATTGATTGCAGATTTGAAAGAGAAGATAGATATAAAATTTAAAGAGGGGATAAAAAAGATAAATGTAGAATTCCAAGAATTTTTTTCTCTTATGTTCGGTGGTGGATATGGCTCCCTTGCGATAATAATGGAAAATAAAAGAAGAAAGAAAGATGAAGAAGATCCAGAACTTTTTGATGATGAGGATATAATCTTAGAACAGGGAATAGAAATAAATGTTTCTTTGCCTCACAAAAAAGTGAAAGAGCTTCACGCTCTCTCTGGCGGGGAACGTTCTCTTACTTCTATCGCACTTCTCTTTGCTATGTCTCAAGTGAATCCGCCACCATTCCTCGTGCTTGATGAGACAGATGCAGCTCTTGATGAAGCTAATTCTAGAAAGTATGGAGATATGTTAGAAAAACTTTCAAAACACTCTCAGCTTATTGTAGTGACCCACAATCGTGAGACCATGTCTCGTGCAGGAATACTTTATGGTGTAACCATTGGTGCTGATGGAGCTTCTAAGCTTCTTTCAGTTAAATTCGACGAAGCGGCTGCTATTGCGAAATAATTTTAGTTGGAATTTTTGGAGTTGTAAATTTAATTTTCTCTTCTTTGCCACGAGTAATGGACTCTGGTTGAAATGCTTTATTTAATTTTATAGCATTTTTTTGTGCAGTCATACTACCATCGCTATTTATTTTTAATTTAAGTAGCATTCCTTGCATTGTATTTGAACTGAAGTATTGGTCGAAGATAAAATTGCCGAGAGAATAGGCTATATAACCATTGTTGTAAACTTCAGTATCTTGAACGACATGTGGATGGTGTCCTATTACAATTTTCGCACCATCATCTATAGCTTTATGTGCAAGAGTTTCTTGTCTTTGATTGTGTATAGTTTTGTATTCATCTCCAAAGTGGAAAGAAACTACTAGATAATCAACTTGGATTTTCGCATTTTTAATTATTGAATCAAAGTCTGGATTACTTGCGAGAAGCACGCCGGCTTCATTTTCAGTTGCTTTCATGTAATTTGGTCCGACGTCGGAGAAAGCAAGATAGCCAATCCTCATTCCATTTTTCTCAATGATTGTTGGTCTTGTGGCTTCTTCTATATTTTTACCACCACCAGTGTATGCTATTTCATTTTCTTGTAATCTGTTTAATGTGTCTACGAAAGCATCACGGCCCCAGTCTCCCTCATGGTTATTGGCAACTGACAATATATCAATTCCAGTACCACGAAGTGCGGGGATAATTGATGGTTCCATGCGGAAAGAATATAGATTATGTATATCTGCTCCTTGATTGGATGCTGGGCCTTCTAAGTTGGCAAATACGATGTCAAAAGTTTTTAAGAGTGATGTTTTTGTAAATAGCTTTGAATAATCTCTGTCGAAATTTCGATATACAGAACTTTTCACACCACGGTCGAGCATTATGTCTCCCAAGAAAGCGAGTTCAACTGGTTCTCCATTTGTATTTTTTATTTCTTCAATTGCAGGTTTTGCTTTAACCCAATTTGCATTGACGTCGGACTCTTGTCCATAGTAGATATTACTTTTTAGATATTTTACAATATTTTCTACATCTTTATATCTATCTGGACTACGTAGTAGTGCAATGGCTATATTGCGGGAGCCAGTTTTACTAAGGGGTATGGAAAAGGTAGAGATCACTGTTTGTTCTGCTTTGTCTGTATATCCGCTTTTACCTCCCGTATATTCTTCATCACTTAAAAATTGATTGTTGGAAAGCCAAACATGTTTTGTGTTTTTGTGACTTTTATTTGTAGTTATTTTAAATAGTTCTGGATAACTTTCTTTTATATATGTTGCTAGTTTAAATAAGTCTTTTGTGTTGGAAACATTTTTTGACGACAAGCCGGTTGGATCTTCAAAAAATGATGAAGTCATCCCCAATTCTTTCGCTTTATCATTCATTTGTTTTAAGAAATTTTCTCTTCCGAAATATTCTGCAATTCCTTCTCCAGCATCGTTACTTGATTCCATAAGTAGGGGATACAAGATTTCACTTGTTGAAATCTTTTCATTTTGTTTGAAGTTCCCATTTTCACCCTCGGTTGCTAAAACCTTTTTACCCATAGTTATTGTGCCTTCTTTTTTATTATCTTTAGCTATTGTGGCTGTCATTAACTTAGAGATTGACGCAATAGGGAATACAGATTCTTGTTTTTGACCTAGAATTATTTCTCCTGTATCGAGATCTCCAACTATATAAGATTCTGCTTTAATTTTTGGTTTTTTATTTGTATCTTTTGAAAAATAAAAATATTGTTGTGTTATTTCACCAGTTAGCATATTCACAACTTGTGCTTTATTTTCAATTTTCCCATATGAAAAATTACCGGAGAATATAGAGTATAAAACAAATGGTAGTACTATTATTAGAGATAATAGTAATTTGTGTATTTTTGCTGATTTTTTCTTTCGCATATTATGCCAATACGTAGTCTATTGATTTTTTTTCTAGATCTACTGCTTTGACTTTAATCTTTATTATATCTCCTAGGCGATATCTTTTCTTCTTTTTTTGTCCTACGAATTCTAGTTTCTTTTCATTAAAAACATAAAAGTCACCCTTTAAATCACGCATTCGTATTAAGCCTTCACATTTTGTTTCTTTTTCTTCAACATAGATTCCCCATTCTTTGAGTCCTGCAATGACACCAGTATATGTAGAACCAATACGTGTCGACATGTATTCTACTTGTTTGTATTTGATAGATGCTCTCTCTGCATCAGAAGCACGTTTTTCTTGTTCACTAGATATTCTAGAAATTTTCTCATATTCTTTTATCAAATCAGAACTTATTTTTTTCTTTGTTAAATAATCCATTAAAAGTCTATGCACCATGATGTCTGGGTAACGCCTGATGGGAGAAGTGAAGTGTGTGTAATATTGAAATGCGAGTCCATAGTGGCCGATGTTTTTTGTGGAATAAATAGCTTTCGCCATCGAACGTATGACTGCACGATGAACTGTGTTTTGCTCATTCTTGCCCTCTAAGCTTTTAAGAAGTTTATTGATTTCATCATTAGGGATAATTCCATTTTTAAGACTTATTTTGTAACCCAAACCACGCAAGAAGAAAGCCAAATCTTCCATTTTTTCTTTACTTGGTAGGTCATGTATTCTATATACAAAAGCTCCTTGTTTTGTATTCTTGATATTTTTTGCCATTATTTCAGCAACATTGCGGTTAGCTAGTAACATGAATTCTTCAATGAGTTTGTTACTATCACCGCGTTCTTTTTTGATAACTTTTATGGGTACACCTTTATTATAAAGAACAAATTTAACCTCATCTTGTTCTAGAGATATCGCACCACTGTCAAATCTTTTTTTAGTTAATTTTTTTGCTAGGTTATTTAAAATACTTAATTCTTTGTGTAATGGTGAACCTTGTTTTTTTATAGAAATTTCAGCTTCCTCATAAGTGAATCTTTTTTGTGAATGTATTACTGTTCGTCCATACCAAGCATTTTTTACTTCAGCATTTTTATTCATTATAAAAACTGCACTCATTGTGAGTCTGTCTTTGTTGGGAACTAGAGAACATAAATCATTTGATAATATTTCTGGAAGCATGGGTATAGTGCGGTCTACAAGATAGACAGACGTGCCACGTTCACGTGCTTCACGATCTAAGTCACTGCCAATTTTTACATAATAAGAAACATCAGCAATATGGATACCTATTTCATATTCTTCTTCTCCATTTTCTTTGAATGCAATACGAAATGACAGCGCATCATCGAAATCTTTTGCATCAGATGGGTCAATGGTGAAGGTAAGAGTTTTACGGAAATCTCGACGGCCAGAATAATCATTTTCTTTTATGCCACCTATTTTTATTTTCTTTGCTTCTTCTTCTACTTTATGAGGAAGTTC
>JAYSNU010000046.1:0-2003 GCA_043723545.1 Candidatus Nomurabacteria bacterium
GTTCGAATCTCACCATCTCCGCCAAATTAAAAATACGACACATAAAGTGTCGTATTTTTAATTTGGCGGAGATGGTGAGATTCGAACTCACGGGCCCCGTAGGACCGTCTGTTTTCAAGACAGGTGCCTTAAACCGCTCAGCCACATCTCCATTAGGCAAGATTATCATTTTTATAAAAAATTGCAACCCCTAAATATGCCATATTCCATGATATTTATTTCTAAAACATAAATAATATTAAATTAAAATATCACGTCGCAGAGCTTATACTCTAATATTTATCAAAATAATAAGATATAATACTAATAATGAAAACGCTGCTTATTCTATTTCTTGGAGGTATCATTATAACGGTTGGAGATTTGGCATCTGGGGAATGGGTTAAAACCAACAAAAAATACTTTTATGCTTTGGCCTTTGTTTTTTACATAATTGGATTAAATTTCCTAATATATGGTTACAAATTTGAAGAAATAGCTGTAGCTTCAATGACACTTGAAATTTTTAATGTCACTACGCTCACAATTGCTGGTAGATTTTTATTCAAGGAAAATATTTCAAGACTAGAAATTATTGGAATAATTATCGGATTAATAGCAGTGGTAATTTTAGAAATAGCATGAAAAAAGAAAAAATTAATAAAGTTCAGCTGCTTTCAATTCTTTTTATCTCGGGAATTTTGTTTACTGCGGGAGACTTAGTTGCTGCAAGGTGGGTCAGATTTGGGGGAAGTTATTTGTATGCTGTAATATTTTTCTTTTATCTTACTGGCATGGTACTTCTTATGAAGTGCTACAAATCAGAAGATATACCTGTAGCCTCAATAATAACAACAATATTTAATGTATTACTACTAATTTTTGCAGGAATGATGTTCTTTAATGAACAATTAAGTTTATTAAAGATTTGCGCAATCGCACTCTGTATTATTTCTATTTTTTGTTTGGAGTATGGTAAAAAAAGCTAATTATGTTTACTAAAACTATCCACAAAAAATCTCGACTTGAAAAACCTACTATTTATCCGGAGCGATTTTATGTGCCAGAAAATAAGACTTCCTTTGATACTGAATTTACTGAGTATAATCCTCCATATTTCGTCTCACAGGTAGTGCTTGATAATAATAGAGAAATAAAGAGTGGGGGCTGGGCTGATTCTGAAACTTTTGACCCAACTAAAAATAAGCTATCTAGCTATGAAGGTGAAATAAAAATTAGCGAAAATAAATTTCCACTAAATCCTTATGGAAGAACAGGAATTTGTGGAAGAGGGTTGCTTGGTAAATGGGGAGCAAATTTCGCCGCAGACCCAATTATCACAAGAATAAATAGTGACACTGGAAAGATAGAAATGCTCGCAATCAAGCGTGGAGACAACGGAGAGTGGGCTATCCCAGGAGGAATGGTTGAATATGGAGATAGCATAACAAAGACCTTATCAAAAGAGCTTGAAGAGGAAGCTGGAATCAGAATGGATTGGAGTGGTGCCAAAGAAATATATAACGGCTATGTTGATGATCCCAGAAACACTGATAATGCATGGATGGAAACATCTGTAGCACACATTCATCTGGACAATGAAATAGCTAACAAGCTCAAGATGGAGGCGGGTGATGATGCTGTTGATGTGGGGTGGCATGAAGTGAATGAAAAATTCTTGAATTCAATGTATGCATCTCATGGGGAGTTCGTTCGTATTGCAACCAAAAATATATACAAATAAAAATCGACACAAAATGTGTCGATTTTTATTTGTATGTTTGTTTTTACTTTACTTCGCTACTGTGGATTTGTTGGCAATATATCTACAGGACTTCCTGCAGCAGGAACTGAGTCTGGAGATCTCTTTGCTTGGATAGGAGTATCTGTAGCAGTACCCTGCTTTGGAGCCCTTGGACCAAACCAAGACCTTATACCATTACCACCCTCATCTCCACTCTGCCTGTCTCCTCTATAACCCTGTTCATCCATCATCCTTCCGAAGCGGAAGTCGCGTCCACCTG
>JAYSNU010000047.1:0-4450 GCA_043723545.1 Candidatus Nomurabacteria bacterium
TGAAGCTGAGGATTAAAAGGAAAATCAATAAAATTATATTTAGGAATATATTCTTTCTCTGCTACGTGTTCAGCTTTTTTTATAAAACGAGAAAAATCTATGCGGTCTCCTCCGAATCTTTTCTTACCACCACCACCACTTCGACGAACAGCAAACTTACTGCCACCAAAATGAGGCTTTGAACTATTAAATTTTCCTCCACCAAAACGAGGTTTCGCTTTAAAAGAAGTATGGCTACCAAATTTCTTCGGTTGAGCCGTTTTAGATGTATACATAATTGGGTCACCCCCAATATGCAAAGAAATGCAAGAGCTGAGAATGATGTTTATAAAATAGCATTATAACACCAAAATGTCAATGTTTTCTTAATTATCTTAAAAAAGATATACTAAATTTATGAAAGCTTACTTAGACATAGTAAAAAATGTTTTAGAAAATGGCGAAAAGAAAACTGATCGTACCGGCACTGGAACACTAGCTATTCCGGGAACAATTTTTCAACATGACATGAAAGATGGCTTCCCATTGTTAACAACAAAAAAACTCCCCTATCGTTTAATTGCTTCTGAACTAGAATTTTTTATCAAAGGGATTACAGATAAAAAATGGTTACAAGATAGGAATAATCATATCTGGGATGAATGGTGTACACCACTCAGAGTTCCTTATGCGCACGACGAAGAAACAAAAAAGAAAATGTTAGAGGAAAGAGATCTGGGAACCATTTACGGTTGGGAATGGAGACATTTCGGTGCAGAATATAAAGATTATCAAACAGACTATACTGGTCAAGGTGTTGATCAATTAAAACGTATGGTGGAAATGCTCAAAACCAAACCAGACAGCAGGCAAATGTTAGTACTGGCTTGGAATCCACTTGATATAGAAAAAGCAGTCCCTCCCTACTGCCATTATGCATTTCAAGTAACAGTGATAAACAATCGCTTAAATTTATTCTGGAATCAACGCAGTGTAGATGTTGCACTTGGACTACCATTCAATATAGCGAGTTATGCTACCCTATTACATCTTCTTGCGAAAGAAACTGGGTATGAAGAAGGAATGCTTACTGGCTTTCTAGCTGATACACATATTTACCTAAATCATGTTGATGGATTAAAAGAACAACTCGGAAGAGACTCCAGTAAATATAAATTACCTCAAATTAAAACAAATAACTTCAAATCAATTTTTGAATGGGAATACACGGATACAGAAATTCTAAATTATGAAAGCTATCCTCGAATATCTTTCGAAATAGCTGTATAAAAATAAAAAAAATGATTTCACTTATAGCTGCCATCGGTAAAAATAATGAACTTGGAAAAAAGAATATGCTTCTATGGAATTTGCCTGCTGACATGAAGCATTTCCGTGATACCACAAAAGGTCACACTGTGATCATGGGGCAAAAAACTTTCGAATCTATCGGTAGACCACTCCCCAACCGCAGGAATATCGTAGTCACCAGAGAAGATGCTTTTCAAGCCACCGGAGTAGAAATATCAAAATCTCTAGAAGACACTTTAGCGTCTTTTCAAGACAAAGATGAAGAAGTCTTTGTTATTGGTGGCGGACAAATTTATAAACAAAGTATTGATAAAGCTGTCAAACTCTACATCACTCATGTGAATATGGAGGACGTAGACGCAGATACATTTTTCCCAGAAATTATTCCAATAATTTGGAATGAAATCAAACACGAAGAACATAAAAAGGATTCCGAGAATCCTTTTGACTACACTTTTTCAATTTACGAGAAATTTATTTAAGGATCCTCGTCTGTTTTGATACGAATGAAAACGTCTTTCCCTTCAGGAGACTTCTCTTTTATATACTTTCTCTTTTTATTTATTTCAATTTTTCTGATTAATTCTTTTTCCAGGTCGAAACCAAATTTTTCACACATACCAAGAATAAATATCATCACATCGGCGAATTCTTCCGCCACCCCAGATTGGCCTTTGTTGTGTTTGGAAAACGCTTCAGAAAGTTCTTCGTGAGCGCGACAAAACTCGAGAGCGGTATCGGTAGTGTTGAAGCCTTTCTCAAATTTATTTCGCATCACCTCTTTTTGTAATTCTTTTAGATCAATCATTTTATTGTTTAGTATATTTTTCTACTTTTTTATTTATAATTTCAAACTTCACTCCAGCTTTTTTTAACATTTCTTTTCCTTTTTTAGAAGCATGATAATCCATTTCAGCAACAACTCTTTTTATACCAGCGGCAATAGCCAACTTCGCGCAGACATGACATAAAGCCATTTTACAATAAATTGTCGCCCCCTCCAAAGAAACCCCAAATCTAGCAGCTTGTATCATTGCATTTTGTTCGGCATGTATAGTTCTAATGCAGTGCTGAGATTTTGTCCCATCCTCATTTATAACTGTGTGCATGTCATGACCCACATCATCGCAATGTGGAAGTCCTGGTGGTGAACCGACATAACCAGTAGATATGACTCTTTTATCACGAACTATCACACAACCACTTCTACCCCTGTCGCACGTAGCCCGAGTAGCGACATAATCCTTCATTCCCAAGAAATATTCATCCCAAGAAGGTCTTTTATGTTTAGTGGCTTTAACCTTTTTCATGTCATTAATATACTCCCAAAAACAAAAATTGCCAAACATTTCTGTTTGGCAATTTCTTTATTTAACTTCTATCCCCATACTTCGAGCAGAACCGGCAACGATATTGATAGCTCCTTCATCATCTTTAGCATTCAAATCTACTCTTTTCTTATTAGCAATCTCAAGCGCTTGGGCACGAGTTATTTTACCTACTTTCGTAGCTGCATTTTTACCAGAACCCTTCTCTACTCCTGCTGCCTTTAAAATAAGACCTGTAACTGGAGGAGTCTTTAAAATAAAGTCATAACTTCTGTCCTCGTAAACATAGACGAGTACACCAACCTTGTCTCCTATCATCTTTTGAGTTGCAGCATTGAACTTAGTAACAAAGTCACCAATGTTAATACCAGCCTGTCCGAGTGCGGGCCCAAGTGGTGGAGCTGGAGTTGCTTTTCCGCCCATGATTTGAAGTTTTATTTTTTTTGTTATCTTTTTTGCCATATAATTTTGTTATTTTGATACATTAACTTAAATCTTCTTCACTTGCAAGAAATCAAGCTCTACTGGTGTTTCGCGACCGAACATTGAAACTAAAACCTTCACCTTGCCTCTTTCTTGATCAACTGCATTTACTTTACCTTCTAAATCTTTAAATGGACCATCTACGATACGAACTGTCTCTTCAATAACCATATCAATATTGTGTTTAACAGTATCAGCACCCATTTTCTTAAACAAGAAATCTACTTCGTCTTGTCTAAGTGGAACAGGATTCACTCCAGCTCCAACGAAACCAGTAACTCGTGGAGTATTGCGAACAACGTACCAAGAATCATCGGTCACAATCATATCTACTAATACATAACCAGGATAAATCTTTTCTTCTACTTCCACTCTTTTGCCTCCTTTGATTTTTATTTTCTTTTCAATGGGAACAATAACATTAAAAATTTTCTCATTCATTCCGAGAGAATCAATACGCTGCTTCAAATTACGAAGCACAACATTTTCATATCCAGCATAAGTATGGATTGCGTACCAATTTCGAGCTCCTTGTGTTTCTTGTTTTGACATAAAAAATTAAAAAGAAATTATCTTTTCCAAACCTTTAGAGAAAATAAAATCAAAGATACCCAAAAAATAAGCCACTAGAACAGAAAGCACCATAACTATAAGTGTGTAATAAAATGCCTGAGCCTTTGTTGGCCAAAGCACATGCTTTAATTCTGACTTAGTCTCCTTTAAATATTCAGTAACTTTTGACATAAATATATAATATTTGTTTCCCTTTTAAAAAAGCCCCCTTTCAAGGGCTCTTTTAATAGTACTCTTCTTAGACGAAATAGTCAATGTGCTGAAACGAAGTCACTTTAAATTTTATATCTCCGAGGGTCCCGCCTTGTAATCAAGGAAGGGCGCAGGAGTAGAAAATTTGAAGTGACGAAGTGCTATCTGATTTCGTAGGTAATAGTCACATCTGAACTTATGAGATTCTCTCCTTTCGGAAGTTGTGCAGGTGTGGGAGCATAACTATCAACAGCCATCATATTCTTCGCAGCGCCGTACATTATAGGATAATTACCATTTTCACTAAAACTTGTAATCTTAACCAATCGAACCCCTAAATCTTTCGCTAAAACTTTTGCTTTTGCTTTAGCATCATCAATAGCAATCTTGCGGGCTCCTGCTTTTAAGTCTTCTTCTTTATCAATTGCAAAATTAGGACCATTCAAATTAGAAACACCAGTTGCTCCCAATCCTTGGATGATAACACTAGCATCATCTGTTTTTCGTACTTTTACTGTAATACTCTCATTAGCTGTGTAGCCAATAATAACTTGCTTACCACTAGGACAATAAACTGGTTTCAT
>JAYSNU010000048.1:0-5384 GCA_043723545.1 Candidatus Nomurabacteria bacterium
TTTCCAATCTAGCTATTTCTTCTTTTAATTCAATAATGCCCATTTCTTCCAATGGTTTGAGTATTTGTTCTTTTGTAGTTGGAGGTTGTTCTTTTGGCACATAAGTATTATATAGTTTTTAAGTTTTTATTCCAAAAAGCGAGAACCCCCGATCGACGATGTTGTCGATCAGGGGGTTGCGATGGTCTTGTTGCTCGGTGTCAGAGGGTGGTCTGACCTTCCTCTCCCCGACCACGACGCTTGCGCGCCGCTCGGCGAGCGAGCTTCCGCTCGGCGGCCTTCCTCTCCTTGGCTTCCTCAGCCGAGAGAAGTGGCATGTTGTAGTTTTGACGGCAAGCCTTGCCGCCGCGAACTCCCTCCGGAAACGTGCAGCCACTCCCTTTTGAGCAGTGACAAACACGAGGGGTCCAATTTGCCATATAACGGTACCTCTAGTGCGGGTGATGGGGGCCGTAAGAACTCTCTAACCATTGATTATTATGTGATTTTTAAAGATATTTGTCAACTTTGACTCAGTTAAAGTTTTCCACATTTGGGTTGACATATGCCACCTGGGGGGCTACCATTTACTCATAGCCCAGAAAAGAAGCAGGACAGACAATGAAAGATCAACCGCAAGTTAGTAACCTTCGTGAGAACCTTAGTTAGCAGTACAATTTGGTCGTCCTGTGATTCTAGCCTTATTTTATAAGACTTAGAAAGGAACTCTCGCGATATTTTTGTTGTTTTATAAAAACTCAATTTAAAATAACTAATATATTTCTAGCTTTTACCCTTGTTTTTGGGGTATTTTTGGTGCCTTTACAAACAGAGGCAGGTTTTTTGTCTAGTTTGCTAGGAAAAGAAGTTGTTGCAAGTACGGATGTTTCTAATTCTGATCAAAACAGTAAAAACTCTCAAAATATGACTATTTTGACGCCAAATGTTTCTTTTGATTCAATAACTCAAGATAAAAAAGATAAGACAAATAAAAAAATAGCTCAAGTAGATGAAAACAAAAATGTAAATATTCTATCTGAAAATGCCCTTATGCCTTCTACTAGCTTGATGAGTGTTTCTGGTATTGAAGATAGTGTTTCCTCCCCTGACCAGGTAAGTGTTTACGTAGTTAGACAAGGAGATTCTATCGCTCAAATAGCAGATATGTTTAATGTTTCAGTGAATACTATTTTAATGGCTAATGACATGAAAAAAGGTCAAAAACTAAAAGAGGGGGATACTTTGGTTATTTTACCCATATCTGGCAGCGAACATACTGTAGCCAAAGGTCAGACCATTGCTAGTATTGCCAAGTTATATAAAGTTGATCCAATTGATATCACTAGTTACAACGGACTTCCAGACAATGCCAAATTAACTGTTGGAGATAAATTAATGATTCCAGGTGGCGACAGTATGACCGACGAAGGTGGCGACAAACCAGCTCCAAACTTGGGTTCTTCGGTGGCAAAAGATGCCAACTACTACCTCTCTCACCCTCTTCAAAATCTTTTAGGTTATTTTATAAATCCTGTTCCAACTGGACGCAAAACACAAGGATTGCACGGACCAGGAAATAGAGGTATAGATATCGGCGCTCCGACTGGGACTTCTATGTATGCGTCTGCTCCTGGTACTGTTATCGCCACGAAGACTGGTTGTAAAGTCGGATATAAACGTTGTGGCGGAGGTTATGGCAATTTTGTTATTATTATGCACGAAAATAATACTAAAACACTTTACGGTCATATGTCGAAAGTTGGAGTGTCTACTGGAGACCAAGTAGCTCGAGGAGAAATCATCGGTGCCGTCGGTAACACCGGTCGTTCAACTGGCCCTCACGTTCATTTTGAAGTTTTCAATGCACGGAATCCTGGAGCAGATTGGTCTTGGGCTAACAATAGTGTGGCTGATGCAAACTAAGAATATTTTATATTCCTGCAAAATTTATCGCTAAATATAAAACCATCATACCTAAAATTGTGGCTACCGTTGTCCAAGCTGTCGGATGATTATGATGACTTTCGGGTAGCAAGTCCGATGCCCCGATATATAGGAAAAAGCCTGAAAATACCGCTAGAATAAGGCCCAAAGTCGCTTCAGGGACTGAAAAAAATAAAGTAGAAGTGATGCCGAGAACCGGCGCAATAGCGTCTACGAGAAGCCAATTGAACGCTTCTTTTTTTGTTCCTGAATTTTTTATAATTAAATTTACAGTATTTATGCCATCAGAAAAATCGTGCACCAAAACAGCTATAGCTACAATAATTCCAACAGCACTTGAAACTTGAAAAGCGAGCCCTATAGCAGCTCCATCTATAAAACTATGCACAGAAAGGCTTCCTGCCCCTAATATCCCCCTTTTGTTTACATGCTCTTCTTTATTTTCAACATCATTGCGTGAATGAAAAAAAACAAATCTATCTAAGATTGTATAAACTATAAAGCCGAGTGCCGCTATGGAAGTTATAAACGAAATTCCATAATTTTTACTAGCAAGATTGATTGCCTCTGGTAGTAAATCAAAGAATGCGACGGCGATGACAGCCCCAGCTGAGAATCCTAAAATTAGATGTAGTTTGTCTTTGAAACGTAAAGCGAACATCCCTCCCAAGAAGGTAGAAATTAATGCCGCGATGCTTATCCAAATAATCATGGTTTTATATTAACATAATTATTATTTTTTGTGACCTAGAATATTTAAATTTTTTATGTTAAGATAACGCAGTTAGATAAAAATAACGGGCTGTAGTATATCGGTTGTACAAGTGCTTTGGGAGCATTTAGGCTGGGTTCGACTCCCAGCAGCCCGACATTGCGGGATTAGTTTAATGGTAAAATAACAGTTTTCCAAACTGTGGTTAGGAGTTCGATTCTCCTATCCCGCACAGAATCCTACTCTCAAGTATTTATAGAATTATATCATTTACCACTTTTACTTTAGCTTTTTTGTTTTTTAAGTCAAGAAACACAACCAACAAATCCACTTGCCACTCCATTTCTTCTCCTATTTTCTTGTCTAATAAATAGGTTTGTATAGTCCGAGCCATTCTCTTCATTTTCCAGGGATGCATATTGTCTTCTGGTTTGTATTGATCTAAGGTCTCACGATTAACATTCTCTAAATTTTCTCGAGAAACAGACTTTACTTCTACGAAGTATATTTTCGTGTCCTTTTGAGTTATTAAGTCTAATTCTCCCCATTTCTTGGTGTAGTTGCGGTCCAAAATTTTGAAGCCACGTTTCACGAGAAACTTCTCAGCTATATTCTCGCCTATTTCTCCTATTTTTTGTGTTGGTGAAGTGAATTTTTTGGGCATTCTGTTGATGTTTCATAAGAAACATGTTTCACGTGAAACGTTTAGTAATAATTTTGTGTCTTTTACTAAAATAACCTTATTTTCCAACATATTTTAACTAAAAAGGATTTTAAAAGACAATTTTTTCTTGTGTCCGTTATACACATACCCACAGAGTTATCCACAGTTTTCAACATAATCCTTATTAAATCAGGGGAAAACTAAAAGGACTTAAGGGACAGATATTTTTCTTATTTGTGCGGCCAGAGAGAATCGAACTCTCGTCTCATCCTTGGCAAGGACGTGTTCTACCACTAAACCATGACCGCTTATTTTTTTTGTTTAAAGACCACTAAATATGACCGCAGGTTAACTATGTTTAAACGACCACTAAATATGACCGCGAATTATTATTTTAAAAAAAATGCTTTGTTATTATAGTATTTTTTGAAAACTAATGCAATTACAAAATTGGCTTATTTTATAAGGACTATTTGCCAATATTTTTTAAATAGTGTAAAATATCTATATTATTAACCAATAATTCTGCACCCGTGGTGAAATGGATATCACAACGGTCTTCGGAACCGTTATTGGGGGTTCGAATCCCTCCGGGTGCACACAAAAATGGACATATCCAAGAATTTAATAGAGAAGATACCCAAGGAGGTTTCACATGTAACAAATAAGCTTGAAAAAGCTGGTTTTGAAGCATACCTTGTCGGTGGTTGTGTTAGAGATCTTATAATGGGTAGAATTCCCAAGGATTGGGATGTTACGACCAATGCCAAACCGGAACAAATAATACCTTTATTTGAAAAAACTATATATGAGAATATATTTGGCACAGTAGGGGTGTGTGTTTCTCGTGAAACACCAGAAGGTGATGTTTCACGAATAACATCTGAATATGACATCATTGAAGTGACTCCATATAGAATCGAGACAAGATATAGTGATTTTAGGCATCCAGATGAAATATCTTTTAGCGATAAGCTCGAAGATGACCTTAAAAGACGCGACTTCACAGTAAATGCCATGGCTTTTAGAAATGGAAGCCTAACGGACATCTTTGGTGGTCTAAAGGACATTGAAGATAAGGTATTAAGGACAGTGGGGGATGGACATGAGAGATTTCACGAAGATGCACTTCGAATGCTTCGCGCTGTGCGTTTTTCTGTGCAACTTAATTTCTCAATTTCTTCTGAAACAACAGAAAGTATTTTAAAAAATTCAGAACTTCTAAAAAAAATTTCTGCAGAAAGAATTCGTGATGAATTTGTGAAAATAATTATGTCAGAAAATCCAAGTGGTGGAATTGTAATGTTGCAAAAATTTAATTTATTAAAAAATATTATTCCGGAACTTGAAGAGGGAATAAAATGTGAACAATTAGGTGAACATATTTATGATGTTTGGGAACATTTACTTCATGCGTTACAACATGCCGCGAATAAGAATTGGCCATTAGAAATAAGGCTTGCTGCATTAATGCACGATATTGGAAAGCCAAAATCTAGAAGACTTGCGGACGGTAATGGAAAGAAAAAATATACTTTTTATGGACATGAAGTTGTCGGCGCGAGAATGGCGAAAAAAATAATGGAGAGATTAAAATTTCCTAATAAAGAAATTGAACTTGTAGAAAAGTTGGTTCGCAACCATATGTTTTTTTCTGACACAGAGCAAATTACACTTTCTGCAGTTCGTAGAATTATTACGAAAGTTGGACAGGAAAATATTTGGTTATTGATGAATATTCGTGAATGCGACAGGGTGGGAATGAAGAAAAAAGAAGCACCATATCGTCTGCGCAAATATTTTGCCATGATAGAAGAAGCACTCCATGATCCGATATCTGTTGGAGCGCTCAAGATAGATGGTGCATATATGATAAAAGGACTTGGAATAAAACCAGGACCAAGAATGGGGTGGATTTTGCATACATTACTTGAAGAAGTACTTGATGCTCCAGAGAAAAATACAGTAGAACATTTGAGTGAACTTGTGAAAAGCTTAAATATGCTCGGTGATAATGAACTTCGAGTATTAGGGGAGAGAGGTAAAGAAAAAAAGGATGAACTTGAAGAAGAAGAAGTTGAAAAA
>JAYSNU010000049.1:0-7593 GCA_043723545.1 Candidatus Nomurabacteria bacterium
AATGAGCAGCAGAACAAACTCCATCTACTTTTAGATTTGCAGAACAAGAAGCATCTCCTCCTCCACCTGATCCGTAACAAGTCCAATTCCATGGGCCAGATCCAGCAATAGCTGAAGTTGTTCCTGCGCTACAGCTAGGAGTAGGGGCAGTGTAATAACTAGAACCATTAGGTGGAGTTGAACAGGAACCAACGATAATAACCTGCTTCGGCTTAAAATTAGCTGTTACTGTACAAGATGATGTTATTGCTCCAGTGGTATATGTACTACCTGATAATGAACCACTACAACCAGAAACATTTAAAATGTCGTGTGTGGAATCTGGAGTTACTGTAAAAGTAGCAGTACTGCCCGAAACAATAGATTGTGGAGTTGTAACACAAGAACCACCAGCACCGGCAGTACAAGAGACAGTGTAGGAAGGAATTGGTGCAGCGTTTACAGTTACTGTTCTATAACCACACAGAAATCCAGCAGGATTAAATGGGTCTGGTCCTAAAGGATTATTGCAATATCCGTAAGCTAAAACGCCGTAAGTTTCCGGTCCGGGAGATGTCATAGTTACAGAAAATGGTGAACTAACACTATTATATGTATAGTTTGGACTATATTCAAAATCAACACGATCACAAGCCTGTGCATACCAACTTATACTAATCACACTTCCCCAAGTACCAGATGTCGGGTTGGCACTTACGCTCATTAAACTACATGCCGTTGCTTCTACTTTATAAGTTTGCAAGCTAAATGAGATTACAAAAAGAGCAAACAAAAACAAAAGTAATAAATATCTTTTCTTCATATTATTTTATAAAAAATTATTAAAATATATCTTTATTATAACACAAATGAAAAATTCAACACAAATGAAAACAGCCCCGGTGATGAAGCTACAAGAGCTGTCTTCACCGAAGCTGTGTGATACTGCTTCGCAAACGATACTACGACTCACGGAAGTGGAATCTTCCAACCACCCGGCGCCGTGTAAACAAAAACGAAAGCTGCCGTCTGATCAGGATTGTCCGGCTGAAAATCTGTCCGGCCAACTGCGGCCATGATGTCCGTGCCACTGGGAGTGTGAATCATTTCACCGAGCACGTGCCCAAGTTCATGAGCCAATACCATCCAGCCTGAACACCCAGGAAGGTCCGGACGAATCCAAACACGTCCGGTAGTCAGCATGTCATTCACCACACCTGCTCCGCCGCCCCAACCACAAGCCTCTGGATTATTGGTGCCAATCGTCGAATCGTAAACCACCTTGACCGAAGCCGAGATGGAATCCGAAACCAACGCAAAGCGAATCCCAGGAACTCGATTCTTCCAATACTCCATGGCCAACACCAGATTTTGCGACGGAAAACGTGAATCAGCCCAAAGCTTGATTGGCTGACTTATATCTTGACGCCACAAAGCCCGGTTCGATGCCATGAAACCACCAACCATCACCTTAACGGCTGGTAAAAGCTGGTTGTAGGTACTCACCATCGGATCTGGGTTCACCACCACCTTGATGGCATTGTTCATGCCACCGTAAGTGACCGAGAGCTGCACGTTACCGCTCTTCAGAGCGGTAACGTTCCCAGCCATAACGCTTACGATCATCGACGGAATAGAACCCCACGACGCTAAAGCCGTGATGTCCTTCGTGTTTCCGTCGCTGTACTTCGCGACAGCACTGTACTGCTTGGTCATTCCTACGACCAAGGCCGTATCTCCTGAAACGCCAATGGACGAAAGCGTGACCACTGGTGGCGGAGGTGGAGGCGGAGTGATAACCCCCGTGGGACCATCTCCACTGCCGCCGCACGCGGTGGTGAACAAGCCGATGAAGGCGACCAATGCGGTCGCCAGCGCCACTGCGAATAGGCGACGCATGGTGCCCTCCTGTATTTATGAAACGTATTCTGATGTCAACACAATGCGCAAACACGCATGTGACAATACTATGTACATTATACCACACAACATACCCTTTTAGCAAGTATTTATGTCTAAATGTGGATAAATTTACTTTTTTTATAAGGACACATATTTTATACATTTAAAGACCATCACAAAAATACAAAATACCCTTATAAAACAAGTTAAATTTGACTTATCCCCTTTCAAAAAGCTATGTGGATAACTTGGGGTATTTATTATAAGTTATCCACATTTGTTAACACTCCAACTTGACGAAAAATCTAAACCTAAAGTAGAAACCCTATTCACTTTTCGACCTTAACCAATCTTGCAGAAAAAGATGATATATGGTAATTTATTTATGTATGAGTCCTGTCGCAACAGGGCTTTTATTTTTACCAAAAGCCGTATAAAACTACGGAATTGATAAAAGACAATT
Source organism: Candidatus Nomurabacteria bacterium (assembly GCA_043723545.1). Lineage (GTDB taxonomy): Bacteria > Patescibacteriota > Minisyncoccia > Phycocordibacterales > UBA9973 > UBA9973. Next base: position 2,345 of record JAYSNU010000049.1, read on the forward strand.
TAATAACTTAACAAAATACAATGTTAGATTTAAAAACATTCAAAATCGCGCTCGAACAGTTAGAAGAGGAAAGAAAAATTCCAAAAGAAAAAATATTAGACGCTATCGAACAAGCGATGGCCGCCGCTTATAAAAAAGATTACGGTAAAAAAGGACAAATCATCCGAGCAAAGTTTGATTTGGAAACTGGTAAAACAGATTTCTATAAAATAAAAATAGTAGTTGATGACACTATCGCAAAAATGGAAGACGAAGGGGATGTAGAATATTCTGTCAAAGATGATGGTGATGAAAGAGTTCGCTTCAATGGAGAACATCACATAATGATAGAAGATGCAAAAAAAATAAAGAAAAACGTAGAACTCAATGATGAAATAGTTTTTCTTCTTGACCCTAAGGAAGATTATGGACGTATCGCAGCGCAGACCGCCAAGCAAGTCATCATTCAGAAAATTCGTGAAGCCGAACGCACATCTATCATCGATGAATACGGAACAAAGGAAGGAGAAATAATTTCTGGTGTAGTTCAAAAAGTTGAAAGAGGAAATGTTTATATAGATTTCAATCGTGCGACAGGAATACTTCCTGGTGAAGAACAAATTCCTGGAGAATATTTTTCTCGTGGACAAAGAATACGTGCATATTTATATTCTGTAGAAGATACACCAAGGGGAATCAACCTGCGCTTGTCTCGCACCCATCCCAAGTTTATTGAAAAGCTTTTCACTATTGAAGCTCCTGAAATTCAAAATGGAATCGTAGAAATAAAGTCCATTGCTCGTGAGGCTGGAGCTCGTTCCAAAATAGCTGTATTCTCAAAGGATGACCACATAGATCCAGTTGGTTCTTGTGTTGGTCAAAAAGGCACAAGAGTAAATACAATCACTCAAGAATTAGGAGGAGAAAAAATAGATATCATTCCTTGGTCAGAAGATCCAAAGACCTTCGTTTCTAATTCCCTATCTCCAGCAAAGGTTATGTCTATTGAAATAGACGAAAAAGAACACAAAGCCATCGTAGAAGTGGCAAATGACCAACTCTCTCTTGCTATCGGCAAAGGAGGACAAAACGTACGCCTCGCTGCAAAGCTTACTGGCTGGAGAATAGATATACAAGGTGATGAAAAAGTTGTTGAAAATGTAAAAGAAGAAATTGTTGAGAAAAAAGAAGAATAAGACCCTTCGACAAGCTCAGGGCAAGAAGTATTATTAATATTATTAAAAATTTAAAATAAAAGATATGAATCAATTCTTAATTTTTGCAATCGTAAGTTCTATCATCGCAATAGTTTATGGTCTATTTCTTGCAAAAAGTATCTTAAAAAGAGATGCTGGTAATGAAAAAATGAAGTCCATAGCAGCAGCCATCGCTGAAGGTGCTAAGGCTTATCTAAATAGACAATATAAAACAATAAGTTTTATAGCGGTAATACTTTTTATAATTATTTGGTTCGCTATTGGTTTTAACTCTGCAATTGGATTTATTTTCGGTGCTGCTCTTTCAGCACTCGCTGGATATGTCGGAATGAATGTCTCGGTACGAGCAAATTCTCGTACAGCACAAGCTGCAACTGTTGGACTTAAAGAAGCTCTAAAGGTAGCATTCGACGGTGGAACAGTTACCGGTCTTCTTGTGGTGGGACTATCTCTTCTTGGTGTCGCTACGTTTTTCGGCTTAACAGGTGATGTAAAAGCTCTTATAGGTTTCGGTTTCGGAGGATCTCTCATATCAGTCTTTGCTCGTTTGGGTGGAGGAATCTTTACAAAAGCTGCTGACGTCGGAGCTGATCTTGTCGGAAAATTAGAAGCTGGTATTCCAGAAGATGATCCAAGAAATCCTGCAGTTATAGCAGACAATGTTGGTGATAATGTTGGCGACTGCGCTGGAATGGCAGCAGATCTTTTTGAAACTTATGCTGTTACATCAATCGCCGCAATGCTCTTAGGTTCTCTAGTATTTCCCAATATGTCTAATGCACTTGTCTTCCCTCTTGTACTTGGAGGAGTAGCAACACTTGCATCAATAATCGGCACATACTTCGTACGTCTAGGTAAAAGTCAAAATATAATGAATGCATTATATAAAGGATTGATTGCAACAAGTGTAATCTCAGCTCTTGCATTTTATCCAGTTACAAAAATGCTTATGGGAGACAACGGACTATATAGTGTGATGAATCTTTTCTCAGCTGCAATAGTTGGACTTGTTGTTACTGCCCTTCTTGTAATAATCACAGAATATTTTACTTCATCAAAATATTATCCAGTTAAATCAATCGCAGAATCTTCACTCTCTGGTCATGGAACAAATATAATTCAAGGACTTGCAATGTCTATGAAGTCTACTGCATGGCCCGTAATCGTAATCGTTGGAGGAATATTATTGTCATACAATTTTGCAGGACTATATGGTATAGCAATCGCAGCAATGTCTATGATTTCGATGGCTGGTATCATCGTAGCCATAGATTCCTATGGACCAATAACAGACAATGCTGGTGGAATAGCAGAAATGTCAGGCATGGATAAAAGCGTAAGAGTAATTACTGACGCACTTGATGCAGTTGGAAATACAACAAAAGCTGTAACCAAGGGTTATGCAATAGGTTCAGCTGGTCTTGCTGCGCTTGTACTCTTCTCTTCTTACACACAAGAATTTGCAAATTATAATGTACATTTAAATTTCACACTCGAAGATCCAAAATTAATTGCCGGATTATTCTTGGGTGGGCTTCTTCCATATTATTTCGGTGCACTCTGCATGGAAGCCGTAGGTAAAACCGCAGGAAAAGTTGTCGAAGAAGTTCGAAGACAATTCAGAGACATAAAAGGAATAATGGATGGTTCAGGAAAACCAGAATATGGAACATGCGTAGATATCGTTACAACAAGTGCAATCAAACAAATGATAGTGCCAGCACTCATACCAGTCGTCGCTCCAATACTAGTTGGTTTTATTTTAGGACCAGTAGCACTCGGAGGAATGCTTGTGGGTTCTATCATCACGGGATTATTCGTCGCAATATCAATGACTTCAGGTGGTGGTGCCTGGGACAATGCTAAAAAATATATAGAAGAAGGAAACCATGGAGGTAAGGGTGGAGATGCACACAAAGCTGCAATAACTGGAGATACTGTGGGAGACCCTTATAAAGACACAGCAGGTCCAGCCATAAATCCTATGATAAAAATCTTAAATATCGTCGCGTTACTTATGGTAGCTTTCTTGATATAATTCTAAATAGGAGTTAGCTTATTAATTTAATACTTTACGCCAAGCGTAAACCTACAAAAAATATGAAAAAATATTTAAGTTTATTTATTGTTTTGTTGATAGTTTTTGGTTTTTCAATTAAAAACGTAAGGGCAGAAGATCAAACTGAACCTAATGACGTAGGACAAATTAAACCCACAATACTAGATAACAATGGAAATCCAATACCACCCAATCCCACCCTCTTTAGAGGAGAAGGTGAAGATAATTTGGGCCAAAAAGTAAAAAAGGAGCGAGTTCTATTAAAAGATAAAAAAGATGCGTTGAAAAAAGATTTCAAAGATTTAAATGAATCAGACAGAGAAGCTCTCAAGCAAGAAATGGAACAAAAAAGAGAACAAGCTCAAAAAGATTTTGAACAAAAAAGAGAAACAATGAAACAAGCAAGAGAGGCGATTCGTGAAGAAGAAAAATCAAAGATAGACGCATTGAAAACTGACATCCAAAATGAAAAAGATGCAACAAAAGCAAAAATCAAAGAGGATAGAGTAACAAGTCGAGCACAAGCTTTTGATAGATTTACAAAAATGGAAGACAATCTGGTAAATCTCAAAGACAGAGTGAATGCACAAATAATCAGTATTGATGCAAAGGGCATAGATACGACTAAAGCAAAAACCTTAATCGCAACAGTTGAGACAAATTTAACTAATATAAAAACCAAAATAACAACCGCTGGTGCAATAATGACAGTTTCTATTGATGCAATAACTACAGAAAATAAAACAACTTTAAAAACACTGACGGAAGACATTCAAAAATTAATAAACGACACACATAAAGCATTAAATGCCACAGTAAAATTACTAAAAGATGCTGTTAAGACTAAAATGGAAGCCGATAAAGAAGCAGCAAATTCTATTACACCAACAACACCCACAAATACAGGAACAACTAATTAAATTATTATTAGCTAACTAAAAAAATATATGGAAGGAGATACAAAATCAAATGGAACAATAGTAGGAATAATAATAATAATTGTTATTCTTGTAATAGGGGGTATTTATACTTGGCAATACAAAGCCAAAAACCTACTTCAAGAAAAAGCATCACAGCAAAATACAATACAAAATGATGCCAGCAACTTAGATGTTCTTAATAAGGATCTAACAAATACTAATACAAATCTAAATGTAGATGTAAATAAAATTCAATAATTAAAATAAAAAACTCCGAACCTATCGGGGTTTTTTATTTTGACAAAAGCACCTAATATCTATAAGATAGTGACATGTCAAAAATAAAAATAAACAAATTACCACAGAGTGAAGTGGAAATCGAGGGAGAAATAGAATCTTCAGTATTTGAAAGCTATTTTGATAAAGCCTTAAAAATTCTTGGTGAAAAAGTAAAAATAGACGGCTTCAGACAAGGTAAAGTTCCCAAAAACATACTAATTTCAAAAATTGGCGAGATGAGCATACTAGAAGAAATGGCAGAACTAGCTCTCGGTGAACATTACCCTAAAATTTTAGAAGAAGAGAAAATAGATGCCATAGGACGTCCAATAATTACTATAACTAAACTCGCACGCAATAACCCATTGGGTTTTAAAATTAAGACTGCAGTAATACCAGAAATACAAATTGCGGATTACAAAAAAATTGCCAAAGACACAATTTCAAAAGTCACAGATGAGGAAAAAAATGTAAAAGTCACAGATGAGGAAATAGAGCAAACCATAATGGATATAAGAAAATCTAGAGCTCCTAAAAAACACGTTGCTGAAAACGTTGAGGTAAAAGAAGGAGGAGAGATAAAAGAAGAACTACCTGAAATGAATGATGAATTTGTTCAATCAATGGGACCATTTAAAGATGTTGCAGATTTTAAAGAAAAATTAAAAGAAAATATAAAACTTGAAAAAGAAAATCATCAAAAAGAGAAAACAAGATTAAAAATTATTGAAAAAGTTATCGATGACTCCAAGATAGATGTACCAGAACTTCTTATAAACTCTGAAGTTGAAAAAA